>CAYNIO010000006.1:246-20959 GCA_964397495.1 uncultured Planctomycetia bacterium | reverse complement strand
GTAGATATTCAGGGCAGTGATATTTAAACCGAATTTTCCTGGTATCTGTTCTGAGAAGGGAAGGTAAAGAATGGTGCAGAGCAAATGCACCAGGGCATTCGCAAACCCCAAAACTAAAATTGCTAAAAATCCTGCAATGGCTATTTTATTCCTTGCGCTCTGGGTTAGAAAACCTCTTCCTACAGAACGCGCCGAGGCTTTTCCGATAAGAAGAATTCCTACAAGCAGGAGCAAATATAGTTTTAATCTTTCCCTGATTAAACTCCAGAGGCTCTGTTGAAGAGGAAAGTCTTTAGTATTTATTGACATATATATAGCGGTAGCGGTAAAGGTAATAAGGTATGTAATTTACGACATTGGTAAGGACTGCTCCCAGAGGTTTTGCCCCTGCTTCTTTTACCAAAGAATAGGCTCTCTCTACATCTAAAGCTCCTGTGGAAGATGCCCTGACTACGAGTATCACCCCATCGCAGAGAGAACCCAATACGCCTGCGTCTGTAACCGGTATAATAGGGGCGCAGTCAAAAAACATATAATCAAATCTCTCCCTTAAATTCTCAATTAAAGTGCGCATCTTAGAAGAACCTAATAATTCTGAGGGGTTAGGAGGCGTATCTCCTGCAGGAACAATGTAAAGGTTCTTGAAAGCCGGCTCTCTTAGAAAATCTTCCAGTTGTGCAGAACCCCTCAATATCTCTGAAAGACCCGGGGTTTTCTTAATATTAAATATTTTATGAATACCAGGTCTTCGTAAATCTGCGTCTAAAAGAATAACTCTTCTTTCTGGCTCTTGTGAAAAACAAAAAGAAATATTGCAGGAAGTTATAGTCTTGCCTTCCTCCCTTAAGGCGCTGGTAAATACTACGGACTTTATATTCCTGTCTGGAGACAAAGATTTAATGTTCGTGCGCATAATTCTATATTGCTCAGCCACATGGGATTTGGGGTCAGTATATATCACAAGCCTGGGGTCTATTTTCTCATCTGCCTCAGATTTGGCTACATAGGTACCCGTGGAAAATTCTTCTAAAATCCTTTTCTTGTAATTTTCTAAAAATGTGCGTAAATCTCTTAACAACTTCACCTTATCACGCTTATATACCTTATTACCGCACCTACGATTACAAAGAATATAAATATGAAGAATAAAAGAAGGTAAAATGTCCTTTTCGCCTTCAATTCTTTTGCTTCCTGGACAGTAAGTATCTGGGATATATACCCTACCACCGGTATATCTAAGAAATTGCGAAGCTGATTAACATCCGTGAAGGAATGGTCAGTCATCTCCGTAAGAAAAACCAAACCCATCCCTAAAACTAAACCCACCAAGCCTCCCCCCATAGCCATAAGTTTCCTGTTAGGCCTAAAAGGCTTAGAAGGAACTTTCGGAGGTTCTACCACTCTAAAACGTGTCCCTTTCTCTTCTATTTCTAACCTACGTGTAAGATAAGCGGTTTCAAGCTTCTTGGTAATCTGGGCATACATATCAGAATTTATCTTATAATCTCTTTCCAAAACTGCCAACTGTTCTTCCCAGAGAGGAATCATCTTTATCTTTTTAGCATAATCCTCAAGATATACCTGAGTAAGTTCTATCTTAGTCTTTAAAGACTCTATATCAGAATCTAACTCTCTTAAAGCAGTTTTTAATTCCTGGTAAATAGGATTTATAACTTCTTTGGTTTCTCCTGTAGGAGAAAGCCTTCTTCTTTCGTCAATCTTTTTCTTCAACTCTTTAATCTCCTCCTTAAGGCGTATCACCAAAGGATGTGAAGGTTTGGCGTCTATCTCTAATTTTGCCAACTCAACCTGTTTCTGTGCAAGATTAGACTCTAACTGTTTAAGAATGGGGTCGGAAGTCTTCTCAGAAACAATGTATAATGGCTCTTTATCGAGTTGTTCTTTTATCTTTCTTTTTCTAGCCATAAGTTCCTTTAATCTCAGATTAAGGTCTATAAGATTCTGCTTGTATTTGGTATACCTTAATAATTCTGTATTCATTACCATAGGGGTGCCCAAAATTTTGCTCACTTCCTCAGACGCAGATTTAGAGAGCATCTCTTGGTACTTAATCTTGAAGTCCCGTAGAGCCCTTTCAGCATCAGCCAATTTCTGGGCATAAAGTTGCTTTTGCTTCTCCAAAAACTCAATGCCAGTATCGGTTTCTTTCATCTGCAATTCCAGGTTCTTCTGCACAAATATTGCAGAGATGCTGCCCGCCACCCTCTGGGCTACTACCGGGTCTTTGTTTATGCATTCCACCTTTAACAGAGAACCCCCTATTAAACTCACCTGGATATTGTGCCTTAACTCCTCTATTAACTCTTCTTTATTTTCACCCTTAACCTCCAAACCCGCATCCTTTATAACTTCTTCTAAGACAGGCGTACTTAGGATTATTTTAACCAAGGTGTTAATCCTGTCTCTTACCGTCGTGGATATAGCCAGCCCACTCAAGAAAGGATTGGTAATCTTTTCTTCCTGAATGAGCATTATGGCTTCGGATTTATACAGAGGCGGCATAAAAAAACTCCAGGCGAAAGCAAAAGTGGCCAACAAACAGGAAGGAATTATTATAAACCACTTCCTCCTAAATATAACCTCAATATAGTTCTTGGCATAGCCCGTAATTGTGCTTATAGTCAGAGGCATAATCTAATTATTTCTTGGGAGTGGGTCCTATAAGGTCCTTTATAGGAGTAGCGGCCCTGGCAGCAGTAGATGTGGAAACTAAATCCTCTAAACTACTGCGTGTACTAGCTAAGGGAGAACTTATTACTCCTATTACATCTGAAAACTTGGTAAGGACTGTCTTGGGAACATAAATTATGGTCCCCGGCTCAATATATATATTATCTTTAAATACTCCTTTATAAAGAATCTGGGCTACATTTATTACCTGGTATTGGGGGTTTTCTTTATGAGGCTTTATAACCACAACTCTTCCTACTGCTGCCCGATTTTCCCTAATAAGGCCTGCCCTATACAAAGCCTCCATCAAAGTAAGTTTAGTTTTCCCCATAGGGTATTCTCCAGGCCTAGCCACCTCTCCAAGTATATACCATTTCTTGGAGTTATATCCAGTAATAACCACGGAAACCTGGGGTTGTTTTACATACTTACTCAAAACCTCTCTAATATTCTTAGCCAATTCCTCTTTGGTAAGTCCTTTGGCCTTGATTACCTCTTTAACTAAAGGAAGGATTATCTCTCCTCCTGGCTCTACCATAACCTTGCCTGAGAGTTCAGGATGATTAAGGACATTTATGGAGAGGACATCTTCAGGGCCTAAAGTATACTCCAATCTCTCTTCCCTCTTCCTTAAAGTCTCGTATTTTTTAAACTCGTCTAACTTAATCTTAGCCAACAGCAAAGAAGCATCCTCATAAGAAGGGGAAATTCTCAGAGCCTCCTCTAACTTCTGAGAGGCAAGACTGGCTTTGTTGTCGTTGTAAAGAATTAAAGCCTGTCTGTACAACCTGTAGGCTTCACTCCTTTTTTGAGAAATCACCTTTTTAAGCGCCTCTTCTCGAGGAATAGGCTTTTGATAAGTTTTTTTCTCCTGCGTGATCTTCTTCTGGGGTACAATCTTGGCAGCAATCTCCCTCAGGTAAGCCTTTGCCTTCTCGTTTTGAGGCTCGTATTCTAAAATGAGAAAAAGTTCCTTCTGGGCTTTTCTTGTATCGCCTACGCTTATAGAATACAAAGCATCGAGATACAAATCTTCAATAAATGTGCGGTACCCTGTTATCTCTTTTTTCTCTTTAGAAAGCAAGTCCCATTTAATAAAGAGAGATAATATATCTACATAGTCTCTGGCAGTTTTATTCTGGGGTTGATATTTAAGGACCAGGCGGAAGTTATCCAACGCTTTCTGGTAGTCGCCTGAGTTTACATAATAGAGTGCCTGTGAATAAACTTCCTCTATTTGGGATTGAGTATAATCTTTCTCTGCATATATAGCGCCCTCCATCGCCAGAATAAAAGTTGTTGTCACCAAAAGAAACTTCTTTAACATAAATTAAATATCCTTTCTTGCATCCTCTACCGACTTTCTTAAATCATCCAGACGCTGCATCAACTCACTCTTAGGCTGTTCTTCTTTAAAAAGCCTGTAAACTATTTCTATTTTCCTTTCTATTTCTTTAAGATTCTTTTCCCTGCTGTTTCTCTTTTCATTCAAAAATAACCTTAAGTTCTCTAAAGAAGCCGCCACCTCTTTGAACTCGTCATATCCCCTAACCTTAACCGGCGGAATACCCTCCCCCCGCGCCAACATCTGGATATATCTGTCAATTCTGTATATAGGGCCTGCGATGCGGTGAGAAAATATCAAAGCCAAGAATGTGCCTCCAAATACCAAAATGATTATGTCAAAAATTATTATCTGGTATATCTTGCTCCAAGCCCAATCGTTAACAATCATTGAACTCTGGGCTAAATCCTTAAGGGATTCCATTTCCCGCCGTACCTGCTCAATCCTCTGCGGTGTTCGGGAAATGTCTTTCAAGGCTTTAAGATTGGAATCTATCACCCCTATCTCGGTAAGAAGCCTTTCTCTGTTAGTGCGTATAGAAAAACTTCCCATCTGCCTCATAACTACAAGATTGAAAAAACCTACAATTACCAGGGGTAGGCATACCATAAATATGTATTTGGTTTGCATGGATTTATGTATAAAATAATGTCTTCTACGCATATTAACCTCCTTTTTTTATCCTTAAAGCCTGGGAAGGATAAATGCCTTCTTCTATCTCTTTTATGCGCCTCCTTATTAAGGAAGTTTGAAAAACAGAAGGCGCTATCTCTAAATACTTCTTCCAGTATTTAACCGCCTCCTCATAAAGACCTTTTCTCTCGTAGAGGACTGCTATATTCCATAAAGAAAACATATGGTGGGGGTTTATCTCAAGGACCTTTTGGTAATATTTTATGGCCTCTTCAGGCAAATTTTTTAAGGACTTACACAACCCCATATAGAAAAGAGGTTCATAATCATGGGAATAATTCTTAAAAGCCAGAGAGAAAAATCTGAAAGCCTCGTCATAATCGCCATTAAGGTAAAAGGCCAAACCCAGATCTTTGTATAACCCTTTGTTTCCCTTGGGATTTTTTAAATAATCTTCTAAAGCCAAAAGATGCTCCCGAGCAGACTCTCTGTCTCCTTCTTTGCTGTTTATTACAAAAAGGTAAAGATGGGCTTGTAAATTCTCAGGGTCTTTTTTCAAAACTTTCTGGAAAGCCTGTTTTGCTCCTTCGTAATTAAAATATTTATAGAAATTTCTTCCTTGAGACAGGGGGTTGAACATCGTCTCTTTCAAAATAAAAAACACCCCGCCCATCACTAAAATTACCACAATTATTCTCGCTATCTTCCTCAATATCATTAATATCCTATTTTTCTGACAACTTCCTTTTTCTCCTCCTTTTTCCTCCTCTACTTACTTTTATTTAATCAAATTTACCTCTATTATTACTATTTTAGTTTATTTCCTCCACAAATCTCTGTCAAGAAAAAAATCAAGAAAAATCGGGACTTTTCTAAAAAATTATTAAACTTTAGGTAAGGGGGGTGAGGGGAAACCTATGAGAAATTACCTCTTTAAGACAAGAGACCTGAGATGATATCTGGGATATTTGACCAGAAAAATCCTTAAGGCCAGGAAGGTCTTTATTGATTACGTCTCCCAAAGCAAAAATATTCTCTATATTTGTAGAAAAATTATCGTCTACAAATATGGCCTCTTCATAAACAATATCTGTATTTCTTACTATTTCTAAATTGGGTTTAAGGCCGGTATCCACTATAAATAAATCGCAGGCGATAATCTTTCCTGAAGAAAGCCTTAAGGCTTTGACATCGCCGTTTCCTATAATCTCTGAAACTTCAACATCGAGAATTACTCTCTCCTCGTTTATAAGTTCTTGATTCTCAATAGAATATTTAGCAAAATGCTCAGAAGTAGATATTATTTTAAAGTCCAATGCCTTTTCTTTTAAGAAGGAAAGGATTCTTAACCCTAAATTAGTCTGGGTATACATAACCACATGTGAAGAGAAATCTATCACATCCTTTATGTATTTTATATCCTCCAAAGTATAGAGGCTCACCACCCCCCTCTTATGTACGCCTGGACAACTTAAATATTTAGGCCTGGAGCCTGTGGCGATTATTAAAATATCGTATTCTAAACTCTGGCGGTCCTCTGTAAAAACTTTGCCCTTGTTGGTATTTATCCTCAATGCCTTCTTGGAAAAGACATAGTCTACCTGAGGCAGATTAAAAAAATCTCTCTCAAATAGAAGTTCTTTAGAAGAAATACTGCCTACTAAAAATTCAAGAAGCAAATTCTTCTTATAAGGATATTTATCTAAACAGACTATACTCTTGGAAAAATTGCCACCCAAAGACTTAAGGAGATTTAATCCTGCATAAGAAGCGCCGATAACTACCAATTTCATCTCTTAAATACCTTAAAGAAAGACTCGAAATCCTCAAAGCACATATAATGTACCCCTTGAGAGTGTGGGCGCACCTCTTCAAATATCTCCTGGGCAACCCTCAACCCTTCCTCATAGGCAGACTTACTCCTCTTTAGACGCTCTATTATCTCTTGAGGTATGTAAACCCCTGGGATTCTATCTCTCATGTAAAGGGCACTCCTGTAAGAACGCAATAGAAAAATCCCTACGATTATGGGAGTGCCGAATTCTTTAGCACTTTTATAGAAAGAAAGATATTTTTTAGTGTCGAAAATCAACTGGGTCTGGAAAAATTGGGCACCCTGCTTTATCTTCTTCTCCATCCTTAATAGTTCTATTTTCTGAGGCTCAATGTTGGGATTAACCACAGCCCCCATAAAAAAATCTGTTTTGCCCTTAAGAGGATGACCAGAAAAATCCTTTCCTTTATTAAGGGAATTTATTAGACCTAACAACTGCACAGAATCTAAATCGAAAACAGGCTTGGCCTGAGGATGGTCTCCCAGAGAAGGGTGATCACCTGTCACTGCTAATACATTTCTTACACCCAAAACCCATCCTGAAAGCAAATCCTGCTGAAGAGCAATCCTGTTCCTGTCTCTGCAGGTCAATTGGAAAATGGGCTCGAAGCCTTTATCCAGAAGGACCTTAGAAAACCCCAAAGACCCCATCTTCAATATTGCCCCCTGGCTGTCAGTAATATTGACGGCATCGACTTGGCCCTGGAGGATACCTAAACTTCCGCAAAGAGCTTCCACCTCCACTCCCTTGGGAGGAGAAATCTCCACTGTGTAAACGAACTCTCTATTTAATAGTTTGTCTCTGAAGTTCCCCATCTTCCAGCAATTTAAGAAGATTATTAAACAAAAATATGCAAGTTAAAGGCCCTACACCTCCAGGGACAGGGGTGATGAAACCTGCCTTTTTAGAAGCGCCTTCAAATTCTACATCCCCAAAAATCCTCCCCCCTAAGACATTTATGCCCACATCTATAACTAATGAACCTTCTTTAATCCAAGAACCTTTAATTAAATTGGCTTTGCCGACACTTACGCACAAAATATCCGCCATCTCTACAAACCTTTGGAGATTGTCCTTCTCAAAAGTGGCGATATGGCAAATAACCACAGTGCAAAATTCATTCAAAAGAAGGTGCGCTAAGGGTTTACCTACAATGTTAGAGTGGCCGATTAGCACTGCGTTCTTACCGTATAGAGAAATTCCTGACTTCTTAATGAGGAAAAAACAGGCCTGGGCAGTAGGGGAAACAACGGTGGGTCGACCCCTGAAAAGACTCCCTAAATGATAGGAAGTTAAACCTTCAATATCTTTTGAGGGGTGCAATCTCTGGTACAACAGGCCTGCCTCTATACCCTCAGGAAGGGGAGCCTGAATGATTACTCCCTTTATATGGCTATCCTGGTTAAACTTCTCTATAACCCGTAATGCTTCCTCTAAACTCTTGGCTTCCACCTCCATAAAATCTATACCCAATAGAGAAGAAATCTTCTTCTGCTGGCGGATATAAACCTGCGAGGAGAGAGAATTTGTAAAACTTAAGTTAACAAGGCCCAGAGGAAGGTGCCTCTTAAACTGCTTCTTTAAATCCTCCAAAATATTCTGGGCGTATATCCTTCCCTCAAGAACTTTTCCCATAACGCCTGCGTATACTTTTATCCACCAAAGAAAAAGATGACAAAAATTTTCTTATCTGCGCAACCTTTTTCTTCAAAGAAGAAACCCTATTCCTATCTTTCATAAATAGCATATTCTCCTCTAAATTCAAGAGACAATTTTCTGCGCTTATTATAAGAAGACGCTCTGCTAAGATAAAATCAGGAAGCAGACGCAGGTTAAAATTCTCTTCTATTCTCTGGGCGAAAGCATAAAGTCTCTTTATCAGAACAAACAGTTTCCAGGAAATCTCGTTGGCGGACCTGAAATCATCCTTCTTGCAAAATGATACAGCATCTAAAGTTATAAATTCAAGCGCCGTGAACTCTATCTCTTCCAGAACCTTTTTCATCTTGCTTCTGTATCTCAAAGAAGAAGAAAAATCTACCACAAGCATAAGAAGCGCCGCAGATAAAGAAACCAAATAAGAAGAAACGCTGCCTCCCCCAATCTTTGAGTCTTTAGAAGAAAGTTTCCGGGAAAATGTTTTAAGAGATAAACTTTCCAGTTTCATACAATTCTTTCTACATCATAGATAAGAGCCTTGCGAGGAAGACCAGGAAGAAGATTTATGCCCTTAGTCTTGAAATATATAAAACCCGCGCCCCTGTATAATCCTGCATCGGTTATGGGAATATCAAAACCCTCAACTCTGCCTAAAGATTTGGGGTCAGCACTCAGAGAAAACTGTGTCTTGGCAATACAAACTCCTAAATTACCAAACCCCCACCTCCTAAACAATTTTATCTTCTCTTTCACACGCTCGCTATAAGAAACACTTGAGGCGCCATAAAGATTTTTAGAGATCAAAGAAACTTTTTGTGTGATATCTAAATCTTTAGAAAACAGAGGCTGGCCTTGAGCTTGGCCTTTCTTTCTTAAATCTTCTACGGCCTCAATTAGAGGAAAAAGAGACTCTTCTCCTTCCTGATAGCAGGAAGCAATGAATACATATCTTACACCCCAGTCCTTTAAGAATGCCTTTACATAATTTAATTCCTCGAGAGAATCCTGGGAAAATCTATTAATGACTACCATATACTCAAGGTTAAAAGCCTTAACATTCTCTAGATGTTTCTTGAGGTTATTCAGGCCTTCCTTAAGGGCTTTCTTGTTCTTTCTATGTATGGAAGATTTTATCTCCAGAGGCAAACCAAACCTGCAGGAGTGGTATTTTAAAGCCCTAAGGGAACAAACCACTATTGCCAGATTGGGCCTTTTTCCTAGAGAAGGGCATTTTAAATGCATAAGTTTCTCCAACCCACACTCTGTACCAAAACCACTCTCGGTTATAAGATAGTCGCATAACCTGGTTGAGACTCTATCTGCAATCACGGAACTATTCCCTGTAGAAATATTAGCAAAGGGCCCGGTATGCACCAAAAATAATCCGCCTTTCTCGGTAAGAAAAACATTGGGCATAAAAGCCTCATAGAGTATGCGGGAAAGGAACTTAGATAATTTACCCAACTCAATAAAACTTCTGTCCTTGCCAATACAGACTACAATTTTGGAAAGTCTCCTTTGTAAGTCTTTATAATCTCTGGCTAAAGATAAAATCGCCATAACCTCCCCTGCTTCAGTGATGAAGAACTTCCTTCTTCCTAAACGGGTATCTATAGTCCTAAGAACCCTGTCGCAAACAGGAGTAGTGCGCGCAAACATAGACTCCTTTGCCCCCATCCTATTAAAATAAACAAGGTTATCTGCCAAAGAGGCTATGATATTCTGGACAAGATTTACTCTTAAGGTATCAGTGTTGAACCTGAGAAGGATATCCTGGGATTGGGGGACAACAATTCTACCTCCCCCCAACCTGCCCCCTTTCCTTCCCAAGGCTATACCCAATGAAGGCTGGCGAATAGTAGAAATAGCCCTCCTTTTCCTAAGAGAGAATGCACCAGAAAGGGCTAAAGTAATAAAGGTCTTGCCCTCACCCAAAGGCGTAGGGTTAATGCCGCTCACTGCTATGTAGAAAGGACTTCTATCCCTGTAATCCTCCAAAAGTTGAGGATGGAGTTTATACCAGCCTTCTGCTTTCTTCAGGATATACTTAGATGACAAACCCAGATTTTTAAGTTCTCTCAACAATAAATTACTCATAATCAAATGCTGACTCTAAAAAATGAAAATGCAAATTCTGGCTTGTCTCCTCTATAAGAATAAGGCTGTATCTTAAACTCTTATAAAACGGCCTGTGCAGATAAAGATAAAATAAAGAAGTCTTTTTAATCCTTTTCTTCTTGTATTCGCTGAGAATTTCTTTAGAATCTCCTAAATCCTTAAACCTTCGTTTCTTCACCTCTACAAAAGAAAGAACGCCTCTCCTCTGGGCGATAATATCAATCTCTCCAAAAGGGCAGCGATAATTTCTCTCTAAAATCTTAAACTTTTTTTTCTTGAGGTATTCGCAGGCTAAATCTTCAAAGAACTTTCCTCTTCTCAAGACAAAATCTCCTAAATGTTTACCAGCTTAAAGGACCTCCTGTGTATCTGGCAAGGACCTTTCTCTTTGATTACTCGGCGGTGCAAAAGCGTAGGGTATCCTTTATGGAGGCGGAAATTATACTCAGGAAAAACCTTGTCGTATATGCACATCATTTTGTCTCTCAATACCTTAGATATTATGGAGGCAGCCTGGCAGGCTTTGCTGGCTCTGTCTGCCTTAACTATGCAGAAAACATTCTTAAATCTATCCTTATAGATAAAAGATGGGCCGTCTATAATGATAGCAGTATCTTGAGAATCGAGATTGAGTCGAGAAAGAAGTTTATGGATACAAATAAAAAAAGCGTAATGGGTAGCCTTGTAGATATTTATACAGTCTATAAGAACATTGCTCAAAACGCAGGTAGAGAATTCAACTCTTTCACTAACCTTGCGGAAGAAATACTCCCTCTTGGATGGACTCAAAAGTTTGGAATCTTTAAGGGAAGGCAGAATCCTCAAATCATTTAGAAAAACAGCAGAGCTTACTACAGGCCCCGCCAATGGACCACGACCAGACTCATCTACGCCTATAAAGTTTTTGAAACCCTTCCTCCTTAACTTTCTCTCAATATCCAAGGGAAATCTTGAAGATTCTCTTAAGAATTTCGGTCTGCCTGTTTTATCTTAGCCTTTTTGCCAATCTTTTCCCGCAGGTAGTAGAGTTTTTTCCGACGTACCTTGCCTTTCCTTAGAACTTCTATCTTCTGGATATTAGGAGAGTAATAAGGGAAAGTTCTTTCTACCCCCTCTCCATGAGAAATCTTTCTTAAAGTAAAAGTCTTTCTTAAACCCTGGCCTTGAATTTTCAGGACTACGCCCTCAAAGGGAAGAACGCGTTCTTTGTCCTGCTCTTTTATTCGGGTGTAGACTCTTAGGGTATCCCCCACCCAAAATCGAGGGTAATCCTTTTTCAATTTCTCCTGCTGGGATTTCTCAAATTTCAAAATCTTATCCATCGCCTTCCTCCTAAAAAATTGCCTTTATTATAAAACATTTTCAGAAAAATTCAACAAAAAATACCCCATTACTCCTACTTATAGACAGCCAGAAACTTAGGTGCTGTATTTTATACTAAATGCGGAGTTCCCCAAAATAATTGTAAAGGAAATTTACTGCCTCATTCAAGGTCTTAAAGATGTAGGTATGGGTCTTGGGCAAACCTGGAGGATAAGGCATACTTTTCAATGTTTCCTCCACATCCTTGAGTTTATCCTTCTGCCAAGATTCTATGCCCCCTGTATTCTCAAGAAGCCTGAGCATCCCCTTGACAAAATCATTCTGGGACAATTCCTCCTTGCATATAACTATATAGCCGTTCTCGGCTTTTTTTATCTCTACAGACTTTTTCTCCTCAGCATTCATCTTAATCCTCCTTTTTAAGCAAATCTGGCCTCTTCTCTTTTGTCTTTTTCAAAGCCTGCCTTCTTCTCCAGGCTTCAATCTTCTTGTGGTCCCCACACAGAAGCACCCGGGGAACTTCTAAGCCTCTAAATTTCCTGGGGCGGGTATATTGAGGAAAATCCAACAGTCCACCTTCGAAGCTCTCAAATTTCTTAGAATCTTCGTCTCCTAAAACCCCCGGAAGAAGGCGAGTTAAGCAATCCACGACTACCATTGCAGGAATCTCCCCGCCGCTTAACACATAATCCCCAATGGAAACCTCTTCATCCACCAAGAAATCCCTCACCCTTTCATCTACGCCTTCATACCTTCCGCACACAAGAATTACCTGCCTGAATCTTATGAGTCGTTTGGCCATACTTTGTGAAAGAAGTTTCCCTTGAGGAGAAAGAAGAATTACCCTCTGTTTATCTCTGGGGATATGCGGCACAAGAACGCTTTCAACAGCCCTGAATATAGGCTCAGGCCTCATCACCATACCCGGCCCTCCTCCAAAGGGAGAAGCATCTACTTTGCGATGTTTATCCTGGGTGTAATCCCGCAAATCATGGATGAATACTTCAAGAATTCCCTTATCCTGCGCCCGCTTAATAATAGAATGAGAAAAAACATCCTCAAACATCTGGGGGAAAATAGTAATGATATCTATCCTCATATTAGAATTCTAAATCTTTATACCTGCGGGAGAATTCCTCGAATCTTCCCTCCCTTATAGATTGGCGCAACCTCTTCATAAAATCCATATAGAAGTATACATTATGATAAGAAACCAGCCTCATCCCTAAACTTTCCTTTATATTGAAAAGATATCTCAAATACCCCCGAGAATAATGCTGGCAGACCTTGCAATGACATTCGCTGTCGAGGGGTTTACTATCCTGGGCATATTGGGCGTTCCTTATTACTACCTTCCCCTTAGAGGTAAGGGCTGTGCCTGTCCTGCCAAAACGCGTAGGTATAATACAGTCAAAAAGGTCATAACCTTGGGCTACCGCCTCTAATATGTCAGGGATCTTCCCTATCCCCATAAGGTATCTTATGGTCTGGAGAGGAATTTTAGAGACAGAGTGATAAAGCATCTTGCGCCTTAAGTTTAAAGGCTCACCTATCCCCAGCCCTCCTACAGCATAACCATGAAAACCAATTTCTAAAAGCCTGTCCTGGCACAGTTCCCTTAACTCTTTGTAGGTTGAACCCTGAATTATACCAAATATACATCCCTGAGGATTAATTTCAAGAAGTCTCTGCTTGGAACGCTTAGCCCACTCCACAGTCCTCTTCACAGCCTTAGCAGCATATTCTCGAGACACAGGAAAACCGACACATTCATCAAGAACCATAATTATATCCGAGCCTAAATCTACTTGAATATCAACTACTTTCTCAGGAGTAAGGAAAAAACTCCTTCCATCTACAGGAGATTGAAAACTTACTCCCAGGTCTTGAATATCCTTAAGAAGGGATATGCTGAATACCTGATAGCCTCCGCTGTCAGTAATAATAGTCTTGGGCCAGTTCATAAATCTGTGCAAACCTCCCAGTTTCTTAATCGTCTCCTGGCCTGGCCTTAAGAACAGGTGATAAGTATTACACAGAATCCCCTGAACTGAACATTCCAAAAGTTCCTGCGAAGATAAAGTCTTTACCACTCCATAGGTTCCCACAGGAAAAAAGGCAGGTGTTTCAACCTCGCCTCTGGGGGTACGCATAAATCCGGTCCGGGCTTTAGTGCGAGGGTCGTGTTTTTCTATATAAAATTCCATATTTATCTAAATTATGAGCATAGCATCCCCATAACTTAAGAATCTGTAATTATTCTTGAGAGCCTCCTGGTAAAGACCAAACAGTAAATTCCTGCTGCCTACAAAGGAAGAAACAAGAAGAATATGGCTTGAACGGGGATGATGAAAATTAGTAATGAGTGCCTGGGTGAGTTTAAATTTAAAGCCCTCTTTTATGAAAAGGCTTGTAAAACCCTCAAAGTTTTTAGTGAGGGCGAAACTCTCCAGCGCCCTCACCGTAGAGGTCCCACAGGCTACAAGTTTTGTATAGTCTTTTTTCCTTATTCTATCCAAAAGTGTTGGGGGTATACGGTAGTATTCCTCATCCCAACGGTCTCTGGCAAGGTCTTCCTCCTTAAGAAGGCGGAAACTCGCCTTTCCTATATGAAGGGTAAGGCAATCTATATGTACCCCTTTATCTGCCAATGAATTAAGTATATGCTCATCAAAATGCAACCCTGCTGTAGGCGAAGCTAAAGAGCCTTTCTCCTTAAAATAAACCGTCTGATAATATTCCTCATCTAAGGATACAGGCTCTCTTTTGATATAAGGGGGCAGGGGTATTTTAGCATATTTGTCGAAGAACCCCTCATCTACAGGAAAAAGAAATTCCACTAATCCTTCCTTGAGGTCGACTATCTTACATTTCCCCTCTTCCAAGATTAATTCTTCTCCTAATTTCAGCCTCTTAAGAGGCCTAAGCATCACCTTGAAAAGAGAATCCTTAACTCTCCTGAGGATAAAAATTTCTATCCTACCACCGCTCTTTCTGCGAGCATAGAGTCTAGTCTTCTTCACTCCAGAGTCATTAAGCACAAGCAGGTCCCCCGCACATAAGAAATCTTTGATCTGGGAGAAACGTGCATGGTAAACCTTTGCGGCCTTTCTCTCGTAAATAAAAAGTTTTGCCTCTGAACGTTCTAAAAGAGGGTATTGGGCGATATATTCTTGGGGAAGATTAAAATCTAAACCTTCAGTATCCATAGCGGGAAAGTTTGCTTCCAGGATAATAAAAATTTAATATCTCTTTATAACTCTTGCCCTTCTTAGCCATGCTGTAAGCTCCCCACTGGCACATTCCTACACCGTGCCCCCAACCTCGCCCTTCAAAATATATATAACCTCCCCTTATATAAACTTCATAAAGGTTGCTTAAGAGTATGTTATGCCCTAAAAATACTCTTAAATCCTGAGAGAGTAGTTTAAATTTAGAATGGGTCTCCTTCTCTATCTCAAGAACCCTAACCCTGCCTGAAGGGGTCCTTTCTCTTATCTTTATGGAAAGAATGTCTCTCAAAAAATATCCTCTAGCCATTAACTTACTTATGAGATAATTCTTACTTATACGCCTGCGCCACCTATAAAACCTCGTACCCTGACAATAAGGGTCTTTCTTGGAAACCAGACAGGAAACATCTTTATCAAAATATTTTCCAGACTCTAGAACCCCCCCGCAACAGGCATGATAATAAGCAGGGAAAAGTTTACCCCCACACAAAAGAACCTGCCGGTGCGTAAAATCTACTGCCAGGTCAGTTTTGTATCTCTGCGAAGACTTACCTCCATATACCTGAGAAAGGGTGGTAGCCAGGATATCAAAATCCTTGTCTTTGTTCTCCTGCATCTTGTAAAGGGCGTAGGTGCGCGCCACTACTGCCTGAGCCTTTAAAGCCTGGAAGGGCCACCAAAATGGCATCTCGCGCGGCAAAACTCCTTTAAGGTAATCTTCTAAATTGAGAATATTTATGAAGCGAAGTTTGTCACCTTTAAGAGAAAGTACCACCTTGCCCTTAAGCCGCTTTTGGTTCCAGTAGATGCTTGCATTCCTGCGAGGAATTATTTTTATAAGGGGGGACTTAAAATTAAACCTTCCCCAAAGGATAGAATTGTTTAGAATCCCTAATTTTCCCTGGTAGGACTTTCTCTTCTTTAAAATAACTGAGCCTGATTTATTCTCAACATAAAAAGGGCCTCTAACCTTAAGAAGCGTCCCCCCAGAGGAAGAAGAGAGAAGAACCCTTATATCCTTAGACCAGACGTGGGAAGAAAAAAATAAACACGCCAGCAAACATACCGAAGTATATTTTTTTATCATCTATTTCTTGAAAAGAAAAGAAAGAATGAAGGTAAGGACGATGCTTAAGATTATACAGGTAGTTAGAGGAAAATAAAAAGTGAAGTTCTTTCTTTCAATCAAAATATCTCCAGGAAGTTTACCCAAAAATGGAAATTTAGAAAAGGCAAATATTAACCCTCCCAAAATTAAAAAGATAATCCCCAAAAATACAAATACCTTCCACAATCCCTCAAACATCTTTGAATAAAGAATCCTGGGTTGAGGAATCAGGGGCTTTAAAACCTAGATGCTTAAAGGCCAAACCTGTAGCCATTCTGCCCCGCGGAGAACGCACCAAGAATCCTTTCTTAAGGAGATAAGGCTCTACTACATCCTGAAGGGTTTCGGGATCTTCATTGAGGGAAGCAGCAATAGCCTCAATCCCTACAGGCCCACCCCTGTGAATGGTAATCACCGCCCTCAAAAACTTCCTGTCGAGTTCATCTAAACCCTGACTGTCTATACCCAGACTCTGCAAAGCCCCCATAACTACCTTGGGGGTAATATTACCCTCGTACTTTACCTGGGCATAGTCTCTTACTCTCCTCAATAATCTGTTGGCTACACGGGGGGTTCCCCGAGAGCGGTGGGCAATTTCAAGGCAAGCCTCAGGCGTTATCTCTACCCCTAAAAGTTTAGCAGAACGCCTGATAATAGAAGAAAGTTCGTCAGGCGTATAAAACTGGAAATGATAAAAAAGCCCGAACCTTGACCTTAAAGGTGCAGACAGTAGACCCTCGCGGGTAGTGGCCCCTATAAGGGTAAAGGGCTTAAGATTGAATTTTATGGTCTTAGCGTAAGGGCCTTTGTCTATGACAAAATCTATCTGGTAATTCTCCATCGCAGGGTATAAAAACTCCTCCACCACCCTTGAGAGTCTGTGAATCTCGTCGATAAAAAGAATGTCTCCCCTTTCAAGGTTGGTAAGTATTCCTATGAGGTCGCCTGCGCGTTCAATGGCTGGGCCTGAGGTGGAGGTAAGTTTTGTTCCCATCTGACGAGAAATAATATAAGCAAGACAAGTCTTTCCCAACCCTGGAGGACCGCTTAAGAGGGTATGTTCTAAAACTTCCCCTCTTCTCTTGCAGGCCTCTATAGCAATTTCTAAATTATCTATAATGTGCCTCTGGCCTATAAACTCTTTGAAGCTTTGGGGCCTCAAGGAAATGTTAAAGACCCTTTCCTCATCACTCTCCAACTGGTCTATAAATCTTAATATGGGCTCCTGAGGCGAGTCTTTAGCCATTGTTCTGAGATTTCATTAACCAGACTTCTCCGAATAATTGTTTTTGTACTGCTATTATTTCCCTTAACCTTACCAACTCCAAAATAGCCAGGAAAAAGGCTACAATCTCTATGCGGTCCCTGGCCCTGGAGAAAATTTGTGATAGAGTCAAGGTTTTGTTGTCCAGAAACCAAGAATTTATCTGGCGAATCTTATCTTCAATGGTATACTCATCACGGATTACCTCTAAGAAGACCTCGCGGGGCACATCCTTGAGGACTTTCCTTAAGGCACTTATAAGGTCGAAAATGCTTGCTTCGAAAAAACCTGCTTCAAGTTTTACTGGCTCCTGGCGTGAAAAAACTTTCTCCTGCTCCTTGGCTCTGGCACGCAGTTGTTTCACCGCCTCTTTGTACCTTTGATACTCTAAGAGCCTGGCAATAAGAACTTCTCTGGGGTCCTCCTCTTGAGGCTGAGGTTCCTGGGGTTGAGGAAGGAGGGTGCGTGATTTTATATGGAGTAAGGTCGCTGCCAGCACTAAATATTCGCTGGCAATATTGATATCCAGGGACTTCATCCACTCTAAGTATTCCAAGTATTGTTCAGTTATCTGAGACACGGGCAAATCTTTTATGTCTATATGATTCTTCTTCACTAAATAAAGAAGTAAATCTAAAGGCCCCTCGAAGAGGTCAATTTTAACCTTCATTGGTAAATCTTTCTTACCTCCTGCATCGTTTCCTCGGCGGTTCTCTGGGCGCGCTTGTTGCCTTCTTTTATTATATCAGAAACTAAATCTTTTTTATTCTCTAACTGAGAACGTCTTTCCTGAAAGGGGGAAAGAATTTCAATGATTACCTGTGAAAGTCTTTCTTTGCACTCTGTGCAACCCCTTTTGGCACCTTGGCACCAGTTCTTCACCTCATCCTCTAAGGAAGGCTTGAAAGCCTTATAGTAAGAAAATACATTGCAGGTTGAAGGATGGCCAGGCTGGCTTTTCTTTATACGGGTAGGGTCAGTAAACATACTCATAACTTTTTTTCTTATAAGAGAAGGCGGATCTTTCAGAAGAATAGTATTCTGGAAACTCTTACTCATCTTCCTGCCGTCTGTGCCCAAAAGGCGGGGGAAAGTAGTAAGAAGCGCCTGGGGTTCGGGAAAAACTTCCTTCTGGTAAATATAATGAAACCTTCTTACAATCTCGCGAGTAAGTTCAAGGTGGGGAAGTTGATCCTCGCCTACAGGCACACCCTGGGCTTTATAAAGCACAATATCCGAAGCCTGAAGCACTGGATACCCTAAAAATCCGTAATTGGCAATATCTTTCTCCTTTAATTCTCTCAACTGGTCTTTATAGGTAGGACACCTGTAAAGCCAACCTAAAGGCGTAAGGACAGAAAATATCATAAAGAGCTCCAGGTGTTGAGGTACCTGCGATTGGATAAATATACAGCTCTTTTCAGGAGATATCCCTACAGAAATCCAGTCCAAAATATTATCCAAAGAAAATTTCTTTATATTCTCAGGATGTTTATATTCACTCATTAAGGCATGCCAATCAGCAACCATAAAGAAGCATTCGTGTTCAGCCTGAAGTTTTATCCAGTTGTTTAAAGCCCCAACCAGATGCCCCAGATGCAAACTCCCTGTGGGCCTCATTCCGCTCAAAACTCTCATAACTTAAGATTTAACCTCCTCCTGAGTGTAAATATCTATAAAATCCCCATCTTTTATATCTTCAAAGCCTAAAGAAACACCGCATTCATAACCTTGGGCAACCTCGCGCACATCGTCCTTGAATCTCTTGAGCCCCTGAACCTTACCTTTGAATACTATCTTTCCATCCCTTATCAATTCTGCCTCTGATCCCCGTCTGGCTATACCCTGCTCCACAAAACAACCTGCGACTGTGCCTGCTTTAGAAAGTTTAAAAACTTTTTTTACCCTGAGCCTACCCAAAAATATCCTCTTGAATGCTGGCCCCACCAGCCCCTCCAGAGCCTGCTTTATATCATCAAGAAGTTCGTAAATAATTCTGTAGGTGCGGACCTCAATACCTTTAAGGCGTGCCTGCTCTTTTGCCTGATTGTCTAAAACTACATTGAAGCCCACTACCAAAGCCTGCGAAGCCTCCGCCAGAACTATATCTGAAGAGTTTATCGCCCCCACGCCCTGATGGATAATATCCATGCGCACCTCTTTGGGAACCATATTCCTTATGGCTGAAGACACTGCCTCTAATGTCCCGAAGGTATCAGCCTTAAGAATGACCTTCAGCTGCTTACTCTCATCTTGCCCCGTCCTCTTTAAAAGCTCCTTTAAATCTACAGGCCTCTTAAGAAGAACTTGCTTTTCTTCCCGTCGGCGTTCAACAATTTCTTTGGCTGTATCTTCATTGGGAACTACAAAAAATTTATCTCCTGCCTGGGGACACCCATCCAGCCCCCAAACCTCTGCAGGAGAAGAAGGACCAACCTCCTGTAGGGTATTACCTAAGTCATCCCACATAGCCCTAATCTTTCCCCAGAATCTCCCTGCGACGATATAATCGCCTCTCTTCAGTATCCCATGTTGCACAATAAACGTGCTTAAGGAACCTTTTTCCTTGGTGAGGCGAGACTCCAATACTACACCTAAAGCAGGTCTGTCGTAATCTGCTTTGAGGTCCATCATCTCTGCCTGGAGTATTATCATCTCCAAAAGTTCATCTACCCCCTGGCCTGTCTTGGCACTCACTGAAACGCAAAGTGTATCCCCTCCCCATTCCTCAGGAGTAAGGCCAATCTGGGAAAGTTGCCTCTTTGTCTTGTCTACATCTGAGTCGGGCTTATCTATCTTATTTATAGCGACAATTATAGGAACATCTGCCTGCCGGGCGTGGTTAAGGGCCTCCTGGGTTTGAGGCATAACCCCCTCGTCAGCAGCCACCACCAAAACCACGATGTCTGTAACCTGGGCCCCGCGGGCACGCATCATAGTAAAAGTATGGTGTCCTGGGGTATCTATAAAGGTAATCTTTTGCCCTGAAACCTCGACTTGGTATGCCCCCATATGCTGAGTAATTCCGCCTGCTTCTTTTTCGGCCAATCGCGAATGCCTTATCCTGTCCAAAAGGGAGGTCTTGCCGTGGTCAATATGCCCCATAAACGTAACTACTGGCGGCCTCTTTCTTAACTTTTCCTCTTTCAATTCTACCTGAGATAACAACTCCTCCTTAAGTTTTTTCTCCTCTACCAGATAACCAAACTCCTTGCCTATGCTGACAGCCAATTCCTTATCAATATTCTGGTTAATATTTAAAACTTTGCCCTTCTCCATCAATTTCTTAAGAATTTCTGAAACTTTAGCCTGAACTTTGGCAGAAAAATCTCTTACAGTAAGAGGGAACTCTATCTCTATCTTCTTCAGGGACTCCAAGAATCTTCTCTCCTCTGCTTTCTTCTGCTTCTCCAAAATCTCCAGAACTTCATGCTCTACAATCTGAGCGGTCTCATCATCCAGAACAGACATATGGGATTTAACTGGGAGATTATAATCTTTAAG
>CAYNIO010000006.1:0-236 GCA_964397495.1 uncultured Planctomycetia bacterium | reverse complement strand
CCTCTTATTGTCTATGCCAATCTTCTTTGCTAATTCATAAACTCTCATTTTTCAACAACCTCTTTGCCTCCTCTTTAAGATGCTGGGCTTTTTTGCGACCAATGCCTTTTATCTTAACGAGTTCATCTAAAGAAATATCGTCTAAGTCCTTAAGGGACATAACTCCTGCCTCCAAAAGGGCATCCAAGGTTTTCTTGCCTAGGCCCACTATCTTCTTTAACTCCTCCTCTTCCTGG
>CAYNIO010000005.1:0-21528 GCA_964397495.1 uncultured Planctomycetia bacterium | reverse complement strand
AAACCTCAAACCTAAATCTCCCTTGTGGCGGGGAACCAGGGGTATATCTCTGCCCTTATATATCCCTCCTGAGAATACAGCCTTGGTGTAAGCATAATGAGAGAAAACATCTAATATACCGCCAAGTCCGAGTTTAAATTCCAATTCCACTCCCTCATGAAGGGTCTTGTCGTAATTCTCGTTTGCTCCCCAACCAAAAGGCCCCCCAAGAGGATTATAAAAGATCTCATTCTTAACCTCCATACGAAAAAAACTGAAGGAAAAACTACCATGGGGAATAGTTTGTCTTAGGCCTATCTCGTAGTTATAAGAGGTTTGGGGCTCAATATCAAGATTCAATGCCCCCCAGCTAAAATATTCGTCTATAGCCGGAAAACGGAAACTGCGATTGATATTAAGAAATAGAGACGAGTCATTCGCGTACCTGTAAAGCAGGCCAAAATTATAGACTTTTACCTGTAATGATTTATCCTCATCTATATGGGGATTAAAACCAGAGATGTCGTGATAATCAAATTCATACCTTGCTTTTTCCCAGCGAAAACCTGCACTAAAAATGAGGTTCTGCAAAATATTTATTTTGTCCTCGAAATAAAAACCCCACCACCTTTTGTTTATATCAGTAAAGTTCTGCAGAATTTCAGAGATGCTGTAATTATCGTTGCTGTAATCGGCAAAGTATAAATCCAACCCTAAAATAATATTTTGGTGTAAATCCAAAAAATCTGTATCCAGGATATACTTAGGAAGAATGCCTATGGTATTAATTTTGCTCTTATATATGGGGTTCCATCCCCCATTGGCATCGGTAAAATTAGTAACAACCTTTCTCTGGCGAAAAGAACAATCTAAAGAGAATGTATCCCTCTTAAAGAAATCTCTACTTAAGCCTAGCACAAAGTAGTAATCTTTATCCTTGGCGTGGTCCCGGGGATACTTGGAATCTCTACGGGAATATACCTCTAAGTCTTTGCCCGACAAGGCCCCGGGCAGGCCATAATTTGCACGATGGAAATTATGGCTAAATCTTAACTCTGTTGCGGAATTAAATTTAAAACTCCATTTGCCCCCTATATCCAGAGCCTTGTAAAAACTGTTTCTGCGATAGCCATCCGTAGTTTTATAACTTGAACTCAGGCGGTATTTAAAAGTCTGTGCTTGCCCCGAAAAACAGATATTCTGGGCGCGGGTATTATAACTTGCGATGCTGCTTTTAAATTTCCATGAAGGGGCGCCTCTACCTTCTTTAGTGATGATATTTATGACTGAAGAAGAAGCATTATCTCCGTAAAGGACGCTTCCTGCGCCTCCCCTTAATATCTCTATCCTCTCTACCTGTCCTAAAGGAATCTGTTCCCAATCTACGCCACTTAAATCTATTTCGTTTATCCTTCTGCCATCCACTAAAACTAAGGTATTCATAGCACTCTGTTCCCCAAAACCCCTGATATCTACGGAGCCTTTCACTGCGTTGCCAAACCAATCCCTTACCATTATACCTGCCACATCCCTTAAAACACTCAGGATATTCTGCGCAGAAGTATTTTCTAAATCCTTCTTGTCGATTACCGTAAAAGCGCAGGGCACCTGAGAGCAATCCTCTGAATAACGTGAAGCAGTAATTACTATCCTGCCCAGTTCTACATTCTGGGAAAAGCCTGTCTTTGCCTCCACAATAAACAAAACTAAAATAATTAACAATCTCAACATACTTAACCCTCCTCAAAATAAAAAGGCCCTATGCCTAAAAAGACATAGGGCCTCCCGTTTTTAACCCTAGTGGATTCTAAGCCTTCTCCATCCCCGAGGAGATACGGCTAAACTATCCAGGCAGGTCTCCTGACTGCCTCCCCCTCTACCAGCCTTCCCGCCCTAATATAAAAGGACAGTGGCTTGTATTAAGGTAGAAGAGTTTTCCTCATCCTGAGGAAAGGTTCACAGTTCCGGGTGAGTTGCCGACTCTCACGGCATTCCCTATTAAGCCTAAAAGGCGCCTGGATAGAGAATTTAGAAAGAACTTTTGAATCTTAAAAGCCTGGCTCTGTGAGAAACCAATAAATAACCTGTGTAGAAAAAGTAAGCAAAAACTAAAGTGGACACAATCTGAGTCCTGAAAAATGGTATAGCCCTTAAATAACAGGTGTAAAGGCCCCAGGCATTCTGGGGATACCACCCTTCAAGCCATACCCAGAAATTCGTGGAAAGAAAATAAAACAAAGAAGAACCCAAAGAATACAGCCCTAGACTCAAGAAACTGGCTTTTATTCTGGAAGAAAGAAGAGATATCAAGCCTACTATCACCCAGATGAAGATATTAACCCTGCTTATACCAAGCAAAAGGTCTGAAATAACCAATAAACCCGTTACCAAGAAAAAGTTGTACTTATTCCTTGAGATAAACCCGCTTGCTACCGCTAATCCTAAAAAAGGAGAAAAATTTGGAATATGGGGGAAGAATCTTAAAAGAAGACTTAATATACCAAAAACACAGATATAAGCCATCTCCTTCGCCTCCTAATATTGTAAAGGTTCCTATAAAATAACACCTTTTGCAATAACTGTCAAGAAATTGTAATTCCCAAATCTGGCCTTGCTGCAAAAAACAACCTTCAATCACCCCCTCAATCCTTACACCCTTAAGTTTTAAACATCTAATAATTCCTTCCATATACTTCAATTTGTAATCATTGAATACACCCTCCTGAGGATTTGGAACCACAAATAAAGCTAATTGCACCTTGTCCTCGCGCAGTTTGTAATATTTTTGTATAATATGTGAATATGGAGAAAATGACAATCATTCTATTGTTTCTTCTTACACAAGGCTGTGTTACTGTTTACAACCCTGCCACCCACAAAAAAGAATTCTATTTTATAGACCAGAATTCTGAAATCCTCTGGGGCAGGTACCTGGCTTCCGAAATCTTAAGAACTAAAAAAGCTGTAAAAGATGGAGGCCTTAATAAATATATCAACGACATTGGGAAAATGATTGCCAAAGCAAGCGACAGAAGAGATTTAGAATACCATTTTTACATTCTTAAGGATAAGGAACTCAATGCCTTTGCCCTTCCTGGAGGATACGTCTTTATAAATAGCGGCCTCTTAGAAAAGGTAAATGAAGACGAACTTGCCTTCACGTTAGGGCACGAGATAGGACACATCTGTGCCCGCCACGCCTTAAAAAGACTTCAAGCCTCGTTAGGCATGGAGTTAATTCTAGGCGTTGCCCTAAGAGAACCTAAATATGCAGATATTAGAAAGGGCCTCGATATAATTTATAATTTGATATCTCTGGGGTATTCCCGCCAAGATGAACTCCTGGCTGATTCCCTGGGAATTAAATACTCTTACAGGGCAGGATTTAACCCTTATGCAGGAATAACCCTCTTGAAGAAACTGAAAAAAGAAGGAGCAAAACACCCATTTGTTTTCTTAAGTAGCCACCCCTCGCCTGATGTCAGGATAAAAAATATAGAAAAAATAATACAAGAACTTAATAATCCTCATACCTCATCAAAAAACTCTGCTTAAATTTGTATTGCCTCAAAAAGAAAAAGGGGTGCCTTAAGGCACCCCTTTTAAACACAAAAATTCCCCTTCCCTTTTAATACTCAGGATAACTAGGGGCAGGAGGTGTTTTCTCCTCTTTCTCTGGCTTCTCTGTAATTACACACTCAGTAGTAACCAACAAAGAAGCAATGGAGCTTGCGTTCTGAAGGGCAGAACGTGTAACCTTGGTGGGGTCTATTATACCTCTCTGAATCATATCCACAAACTCCTCTTTGGCTACATCAAAACCTTCGTTGGTCTTAGCCTCCTTAACCTTGTTGACAATTACTGAAGCATCGAGGCCTGCGTTGCTTATCAACTGCCTTACAGGAGCCTCTAAGGCTTTCTTGACAATATTTGCTCCTATAAGCTCATCTTCATCATTTAGCTTGAGTTTCTCGAGCGCTGGTATGCACCTTAAAAGCGCTACTCCTCCTCCAGGAATTATGCCTTCCTCTACAGCAGCACGGGTAGCATGGAGGGCATCCTCCACTCTGGCTTTCTTCTCCTTCATCTCCGTCTCTGTAGCTGCGCCCACGTTTATCACTGCCACGCCCCCGCTTAACTTCGCCAGTCTCTCTTGAAGTTTTTCTCTGTCATAATCAGAATCTGTTTCCTCAATCTGCTTTTTTATCTGGGCGATCCTTCCCTTGATAGCCTCGGACTTACCAGCACCTTCAACAATGGTCGTATTCTCTTTATCAATCCTTACCCTCTTAGCCCTACCTAAATCCTCAATTTCCACATTCTCCAATTTTATCCCTAAATCCTCAGTGATGGCCCTTCCTCCGGTGAGAATAGCAATATCTTCAAGCATCGCCTTGCGCCTATCGCCATATCCTGGAGCCTTTACTGCACAGCATTGAAGAGTTCCTCTTATTTTATTAATAACCAATGTTGCCAAGGCCTCGCCTTCGATATCTTCGGCTATCACCAGAAGTGGTTTACCAAAACGGGCTACCTTCTCCAATAGGGGAAGAAAATCCTTTATGTTAGATATCTTTTTCTCGTAGATGAGGATATAGGGATCTTCCAAGACACACTCCATGCGCTCAGCATCGGTTACAAAATAAGGAGAAAGATAACCTTGGTCGAATTGCATCCCCTCCACTACCTCCAGGGTAGTAGCCATAGATTTAGCCTCTTCTACAGTTATCACTCCATCCTTGCCTACTTTTTCCATAGCGTCAGCAATAAGATTGCCCACAAAAGAATCTCCATTGGCAGCAATAGTAGCAACCTGGGCTATCTCTTTCTTGTCTTTTACTTCTTGAGAAAGCTTCTTTAATTCCTCCACCACTGCCTCTACAGCCCTGTCTATTCCTCTCTTTAGAGCCATAGCATTAGCGCCGGCAGTAACGTTCTTCAAGCCTTCTTTGTAAATACTTTCTGCAAGAATAGTAGCAGTAGTGGTGCCATCACCAGCCACATCACTAGTCTTCTCTGCCACCTCTTTGACTAATTGCGCTCCTACATTCTCAAATGTATCCTCCAACTCAATCTCTTTAGCGACAGTAACTCCGTCCTTGGTAATAGTAGGAGAGCCGAATTTCTTTTCAATGACTACATTCCTGCCCTTTGGACCTAAGGTAACCTTTACTGCATTGGATAATATCTCGACGCCTTTCAACACCTTTCTTCTGGCTTCCTCATTGAAAATAAGTTGCTTAGCCATCTCTTCTCACCTCCTTAATCTTCCACGATAGCCAAAATATCTTCCTCTCTGAGGATAAGATATTCCTCGCCGTCCTTAGTGGTAATCTCTGTCCCGGAATACTTGCCATACAGCACCTTGTCTCCTACCTTAACCTCCAGGGGAACGTTTTTGCCTTCCTCAGTAGATTTGCCTTTGCCCACTGCTACTACCTTTCCTTCCTGAGGTTTTTCTTTGGCTGTATCAGGAAGGACTATCCCGCCTTTGGTTTTTTCTTCTGGCTCTAACGGCTTCACCAAGATTCTGTCTCCTAAAGGTTTAATCTTCATCCTCTCACCTCCTTTTTAGCAAACACCATCCAAGAGTGCTAAATATTCTATTAAAAACGAAATAAAAATCAAGAGAAATCTTAAAAAAATACAGGTATCTATAAACCTTTGGAAGGAAATAAGAACAGATATGTTCTTTATTCTCTAAATATCGGCAGAAATCGCTATATCTTGTAATATTCTGTAAGTTTGTTCAACCCGTAGAGACTTAAATGGGGCTCAATAAGGTCTATAAAATCCCAATCCTTGGCAATACTGCACCCTCCTCCGGTAAGCACAACTTTAAGAAAAGGGTATTTTTTTCTCATCTTATTTACCAACCCTTCACAGAGAGCCTTATAGCCGTAAAAAACACCTGAAAGGATGCAATCCTTAGTAGTCTTGGCAATCATCCTTCTGGGTTTTCTAAAAGGCTCTAACTTTGTATTCTTAAGAAGGCTGGCTTTATTAATGAGGCATTCTAAAGAAAGTTGGACTCCGGGAAAGATTATTCCTCCTTCATAAACATTGGCGCAAGAGAGAAAATCTAACGTGAGGGCTGTGCCAAAATCAAGCACCGAGATTTCCCCTTGAGGAAAAAACGAACGCGCTCCATAACAGCAGAGAATCCTGTCTTGCCCTAAATTATCTTTCTGGCGATAGTTAATCTTTAAAGGAACTTTAAGATCTCTGCCCACAAAAAAACTCTTAATGCCCTTCTTCCTAAAGAAAGATTCTAACTCTTTAGATTTATGCGGAACCACTGAGCATACTATAACCTTGGAAGTGTTCTTGCATAAATATGAAGGCAGATTAAATTTCGACGCTGTAAGGATCGACCGCCAAATCTTAAGGCTCTTGTCCTTAATAGCTATATCGATTCTGGTATTCCCTATGTCTATTAAGAGCTTCATTCCACTTTGACAACCTGAGCAGAATTAATTCTCTCATACATGCCCCAGGGATTTCTTAGGACTAATGTCCCGTCCCTTTCAAAATCTACTACCAGGCCCTTCATTGTGCCCTGAAGGGTGCGGATATGTATAAATTTCCCTGTAAGCATAGATAGATCTTTATATTCTTGAACTACCTCTCCATCTTGAGAATTCTCAAGATAATTCTTAAAGATATTCCAGAAATAGTCAAGCCACTTCTCTTTACGACAAGCCTCTCCTGTCTCTTCCAGAATACTGGTAGAACCTGGAGGCAAATCTTCTATAGCGGTATTGAGATTAACTCCTATACCCAAAATGACATGTTTTTTGTAAATTTCAATAAGAATGCCTGAGAGTTTTTTAGAATTATACACGACATCATTGGGCCATTTTATCCAACAATCTAATTTATTTATATATTTTATGGTCTTTATAATGCTTAAGGGGGCAATCATCATCAGGTTATTAAAATTTCTCTCCTGCAGGATTAAAGACATATATATCCCGCCAGGAGGAGAAATCCACCTTCTTAGGAATCTGCCCTTGCCTGCGGTCTGAGACTGCGCCAAAACAACAACCCCATCTAAATACCCTGGCTCATCAAGAAGCTGTTTGGAAAATTCATTGGTAGAATTTATCTCTCCCAAAGAATATACCTTAGAGGGTATGTTTAGCATCCTTTTTATTTTTTAAAAATTCTTTCAGCTGAAAAATCCTATCCCTCAACCAGGCAGCCTTTTCAAACTGCAAATTTCTGGCAGCCTTCTCCATTTCTAAGGTTAACTCTTTTAAGAGCTCCTCGACCTCAAAAGTTTTTCTGTCTAAACCTGAAAAATCCAATACTAAATCCTGAGCCTGTTGGTATAATTCTATCCCCTCCCTTATGGCCTTTTGGACGGTTTTAGGTTCTATGTTGTGTTCACGATTGTAATCCAACTGGACCTTGCGTCGGCGATTAGTCTCTTTTATGACCCTCATCATAGAATCAGTAATATTGTCAGCATACATTATAACCGTGCCATTTATGTTGCGGGCTGCCCTTCCTGCGGTCTGTATAAGGGAAGTAAAAGAACGTAGAAATCCCTCGCGGTCTGCATCTAAAATCGCTACTAGAGAAACCTCTGGCAAATCTAAACCCTCACGGAGAAGATTTATGCCTACCAAAACATCAAAATTCTTTTTTCTCAAATCACTCAGTATCTTTGCCCTTTCAATGGTATCTATCTCGGAATGGAGATACCTAGTTTTGATGCCTTCTTCCTGAAGAAAAGAAGCCAAATCCTCTGCTGTCCTTTTGGTAAGTGTAGTAACCAAAACCCTTTCCCTGTATTTAAGGCGCTTACGAATCTCCTCTATGAGGTCTTGAACTTGACCTTGGGTAGGCTTGACTATAATCTGGGGGTCAGGAATGCCTGTAGGTCTTATGAGCTGCTCCACCACTTCTCCTACACTTAAGTTTATCTCGTACTCATCAGGCGTAGCGGAAACAAATATGACTTGCGGCAATAATTCCATAAGTTCCTCAAATTTTAAAGGGCGATTGTCTAAACAAGAAGGAAGCCTAAATCCATGTTCCACCAATACTAATTTGCGTGAATGGTCCGCATAATACATCCCCCGCAACTGAGGCACAGTAACATGCGACTCATCGATAACCACTAAAAAATCTTGGGGAAAATAATCCAGAAGGCAATAAGGCCTTGAGCCTGGCTCCCTTCCTGAAAGGTGGCGTGAGTAATTTTCTATGCCATGGCAGTATCCTGTCTGCTCCAGCATCTCCATATCATATTTTGTCCTCTGCAGTAAACGTTGGGCTTCGATTATCTTTCCCTGAGCCTTGAGTTCCCTTAAACGGTCTTCAAGTTCCCACTGGATAGTTAACAATGCTTTTCTTACGCGGTCCTGGGAAACAATAAAATGCTTGGCAGGGAATATTCCTACCTTATCTAACTTGCCCCTAACTTCTCCTGCAAGAGGGTCTATAACCATAATATTTTTTACGTAACCGGAGTCAAACTCCACCCTTAGAGCATCCTCTCTGTATGAGGGAAAAATATCTACATGGCCTCCCCTCACCCTGAATGTCCCTCTTTTAAAATCATAATCGTTGCGTTCGTACTGCAAAGTTACCAGCCTCTTTAGAAAGTCTCTACGATTAACGTATTGGCCGCAAGAAACATAAAGCATAAGTTCTTCGTATTCCTGGGGCGACCCCAGATTATAGATGCAGGAAACAGAAGCAACCACTATTACATCGCGCCTAGACATAAGAGAACTGGTAGCAGAAAGCCTGAGCCTGTCCAGCCTATCGTTTATAGAAGCATCCTTCTCTATGTAAGTATCTGTTTCAGGAATGTAAGCTTCTGGTTGGTAATAATCGTAATAACTAACAAAATACTCTACAGCATTCTCGGGAAAAAATGATTTGAATTCAGAGTAAAGTTGAGCCGCCAGGGTCTTATTGTGGGATATTACCAGTGTAGGCAGATTTACCTTGGAGATGGCATTAGCCAGGGTAAATGTCTTGCCGCTTCCTGTAACTCCCAGCAGAACCTGAAACCTCTTGCCTTTTTTTATATTTCTTACCAATTTCTCTATTGCCTGAGGCTGGTCTCCTGTAGGTTTAAAATTGCTCTGGAGAATGAATTTATCTGTTGCCATTATAAAATCTTTACAAACTCCAGAGAAAAATCCAAAAACCCCGCAGAATGTATGAGGCTTCCGCTGGATATCCTGTCTATATTCAACCTCTTCAAGGCAAGAAGATTTTCCGGTTTTATGCCTCCGGAGACTTCTATCTCTAAATCCGGCCTTAGCCTTTTTCTTAAGGCCAAACATCTTTTGAGTTCAGGCACACTAAGGTTGTCGAGAAGGATACTGTCTACAGGCAGAGATAAATATTCTTCAAATTCCTTAAAGGAGTGGGCTTCAATCTGCACGGGTTTTTTGTATCTTTTTTTAGCCTCCTCAATAAGTTTTCTAAATTCGTCTTTAGTTTTATAGATTCTCTTTATGATAAAATTATGGTTCTCTTTAATGAGAATGCCTGATGCCAAATCAAACCTGTGATTTTTGGCTCCTCCAACTCTTACCGCATACTTCTCTAAAAGCCTTAATGTAGGCCTGGTTTTGCGGGTATCAAGAAGGGTTATACGCCGGGGCAATTTTGACCTCCATAAAAAGGCGTTGGTGGCTATACCTGAGAGGTAACACAAAAAATTTAAGGCTGTGCGTTCAGCCCTAAGAATTAAGAAACCTCTGCCTTTTATTTTGGCTACAATTTGATTCTTCAGGATTACCCCTCCCTCCTCCTTCAATAATTCCACCTCTACACCCTCATCAACCTCTTTAAAAACCCACTCTAAAAGTTCTATTCCACAGATTACTCCCTTACTTTTGGAAACCACTACAGCCTCTACTTTAATATCTCTGGGTATAAAAGAATCGGTAGTAATATCTGCATCAGACATATCTTCTCTCAGGGCTCTTCTTATAAGAGGAAGAACCTTATTTCTATCTAAGTGCATTTCTTATCCTATCTAAAATTCTTATCTCTTCTTCTAATTCTTGAAGGCGGTTTCTTCTCCTTTCAACTTCCTGGCGTGGGGCCTTCTCTAAAAAATTGGGGTTGAGGAGGAGTTTCTGGGTGTTTTCTTTCAGACGGGAAAGTTCTTCTATTTTCTGAGAAAGTCTCCTTATTTCTTTTTGGGAATCTTTGAGAGGCAAAGACGCATACAATTTAAATCTCTTATTTACTACAGTAGCAAAAGGCTTAGAGGCAGGAACGACACTAATCTTTTCTATATGGGCTAATTTTTCTAGATGTTTCCTAAAAGCCAAAAAGGTCTCTTCAACACCATCTTCCAACCAAAGGGTATGTTTCTGGGACGCAGGGATATTAAGTTGCTGGCGTATATTCCTTATTTGCACTATAGTATCTAACAGTGCGTCTACAGTCTCTTCTTCTTCCTTAAACAAATCTTCACCTCCAAAGGGATATCTGCAATCCACAAGGGAAAGAGGCACCCCATCCTTGAGGATAGTTTTCAGTTCTTGATAGAGCCTCTCGGTGATAAAAGGCACAAAGGGGTGAAGTAAGATTAAAAATTCCAGGATGCATTTAGCCATAAAAGACAACTTACTGTGAAGATATAAAGAATCTTGGTTGTTCCTTATGTCTATCTTGGAAAATTCCATATACCAATCACAGAATCTATGCCAGAAAACATGGTATATCTTCTGAGAGGCCTCATTAAAATTATAATTATCTAATAGATATTTTGCCTCTCTCTTAAGGGTATTCATCTTCTGGTGCATCCATTTATCTGTGGAAGAAAGTAAATTCCAGTCTATTTTTTCTAAAGAAAGTGGCGTTTCAAGAAAGTTTTTGTTCTCTCCATGAAGAATGAAAAATAATCTTGAGGCATTCCATATTTTATTAGTAAAATTTCTTCCCATCAAAAACTTCTGGGGAGACAAAAATACATCCTGCCCGTATGAGGTAATATTTATCAAACTAAACCTTAAAGCGTCTGCACCCATCTGGTCGATAACCTCAAGGGGGTCTATAATATTCCCTAAAGATTTTGACATCTTTCTCCCCTTCTCGTCCCTCACGGTGCCGTGGATATAAACATCCTTAAAGGGAATTTTGCCTGTAAATTCCAAACCAGCCATAATCATCCTCGCTACCCAAAAAAACAATATCTCAGGAGCGGTAACCAAACAACTGGTGGGATAAAAATAATCCAAATCTTCTTTTTTGTAAGGCTCCTTGAAACGGGGCCATCCAAAAACAGCAAACGGCCAAAGCCAAGAACTGAACCAGGTATCCAAAACATCTTCATCCTGGAAAAGTTTGTCTGAACCACACCAGGGGCAACGAAGTGGTGGAGTTTTTGACACGATTATGCCTTTATTTCCATCTTGAGGATTATCCTCCCTGCAATTTTTGCAATACCATACAGGAATCCTGTGCCCCCACCATATCTGACGCGATATACACCAATCTCTTATGTTATACATCCACTCCAAATACACCTTCTTCCACCTTTCAGGGTAAAATCTTATCTGGCCCCTCTCTACAACCTCTATGGCTTTTTCAGCCAGAGGCTTCATCTTCACAAACCATTGCTCAGAAATCCTGGGCTCTATGGGCGTATCGCACCTATAACAACAGGGCAAAGAGTACTCATAGTCTTCTACCTTCTCCAATAGGCCCTGAGCCTCCAAATCCTTTATTATCTTCTTGCGGGCAGCAAACCTGTCCAAGCCATCGTAGTCTTTTAACCCACAACTTATGTTGGCTTCAGGAGTCATTATATTAATAAACTCTAAATTGTGCCTGAGGGCTATCTGATAATCAAGAGGGTCGTGGGCTGGGGTTATCTTTACTGCACCTGTTCCAAATTCTAAGCTTACGCCCTCATCTACAATTATAGGTATAACCCTTCCAACTAAAGGCAAAAGGCAGTTTTTGCCAACGAGAGACTTATAACGCTCATCCCTGGGGTTGACTGCTACTGCGGTATCTCCCAACATAGTCTCTGGCCGTGTAGTAGCCACTACTACAAAGCCTGACGAATCTTTCAAAGGGTATTTTATATAGTAAAGTTTCCCCTTAAAGAGCTTGTAGGGAGATTCCTCATCACTTAAAGAAGTCCCACACCTAGGACACCAGTTTATTATATATTTGCCCCTGTAAATAAGATTTTTCTCGTAAAGTTTTATAAAAACCTCTAAAACTGCCTCTGAATATTGCTCATCCATAGTAAAACGCGTTCTGCGCCAATCGCAACTTGCACCTAATCTGCGCAACTGTTCTAAAATTGTAGAACCGTATTGCTCTTTCCAGGCCCATATGCGCTTTAAGAGTTCTTCTCTTCCTAAAGACTGGCGGGTGAGGCCTTCACTCTTAAGTTGCCTCTCAACTACGTTCTGGGTGGCTATGCCTGCATGGTCAATGCCTGGAACCCAAAGGGAACATCTTCCTGAAAGCCTTTTGTATCTTACGAGGATATCTTGAATAGTATTATTCAAAGCATGACCCATATGAAGTATCCCTGTAATATTGGGCGGGGGCATCACTATGCAAAAATGCTCTCTGTCCTTCTGGGGGTCTACATCTAAAACTCCTTTTTCCTGCCAGAATCGATAAACTTGAGATTCAGTCTCGTGGGGATTATAACGGCTGGAAAGCATTGTCTACTCTAAAAGGTTGGCATCTTTGAGAAGTTTGTATTCAATGCTATCTACCAAAGCCTGCCAAGAAGCCTCAATAATATTTTCCGACACCCCTACGGTAGTCCAGGTATCCCTCTCGTCCTGAGAGGTAATAAGGACCCTCACCTTGGCCGCAGTGCCCTGCCTTTCATCTAAAACCCTCACCTTAAAATCTACAAGATGCATCTGGGATAAACTTGGATAAATTTCCTCTAAAGCTTTCCTCAAAGAGGAATCTAAAGCATTCACGGGACCATCACCCTCTGAAGCCACCAACTTCTGAGTATTGCCTATTTTCAACTTAACCGTAGCCTCTGCTATCAAGCGGCCTTCTCTCTTTTCCACAATAACCCTGAATCCTAAAAGTTCAAAAAATTTCCTGTATTTTTTAAGTTTCCTTGCTACCAGGGTTTTAAACGAACCCTCGGCCACTTCAAAAGAGTACCCCCCCATCTCCCTCTCTTGAAGAATCCTGTAAAGTTTTCTCGCCTGCGGGGAAGTTTTCTCTATCTGGATATTTATAGACCTCAAAATATTTATCACCCCTGTTTTTCCAGAAAGTTCTGAAAGAAGAATGCGGCGCTTATTACCTACCCACTCAGGTCTTATGTGCTCATAGGTAAGGGGATTTTTCAATACCGCATTTATGTGTACCCCTCCTTTGTGGGCAAAAGCACTCTTTCCCACAAAAGGCTGGTTATCCTGAGGCTTAAGATTGCTCATCTCCCATATAAAATGGGAAAGTTCGTAAAGCCTGGAAAGAAACCTTTTCTCTAAGCATTTCTTGCCCATTTTAACCTGGAGCACTCCTATAACCTGGCATAAATCTGCGTTGCCACATCTTTCTCCTAAACCATTTATTGTCCCTTGGACCTGAATACATCCCTCTTGGACTGCAGTTATAGAATTGGCCAGTGCCAGACCGCTGTCATTGTGGGCATGTATCCCCAAAGGTATCTTTATATGTTTACTTATTTCACCAATAATTTTTCCTACATCCTGAGGTAACGTCCCTCCATTGGTGTCGCAAAGGATAATAGCCTGGGCACCCTCTTCTTGGGCTACAAGGATAGTCTTCAAGGCATAGTTAGGATTATTTTTATACCCGTCAAAAAAATGTTCTGCGTCATAAAAAACCTTCTTATGTTTTTTCCTTAAAAATTTTAAAGAATCTCTTATCATCAAGAGATTCTCTTCCAAAGATGTCCTCAAAGCCTCTTTGACATGTAAATCCCAACTCTTGCCAAAAATAGTGATGTAATGCGTGCCTGACGAAACTAAACCCTTCAGGTTAATATCCTGATAAGGCTTTATATGCGCCCTACGTGTAGAACCGAAAGCTACAAGCTGAGAATATCTCAGAGGTCTTTTCTTGAAATAATTAAATAATTCTTTGTCTTTGGGGTTAGACGAAGGCCATCCGCCTTCAATAAAATCTATATGGAATTGGTCAAGTTTCTTGGCTATCCTGATTTTATCCTCTAAGGAATAAGATACGCCTTCTGTCTGGGCCCCATCCCTTAAGGTCGTATCGTAAATATAAATTTTATTACCCATCATCTTGACCTCGTTTTTATTTTTAGCCTGTACAACTCAAACTCTTTATGTAAAGCCTGGACGGCCTTTTTAGCCTGGCTCTTTTTGATGATACAGGAAATGCTTATCTCAGAAGTAGAAATCATCTCTATATTTATCTTATTTTTGGCTAAAGTCTTAAACATCTTAGAAGCAACCCCTACATGGGTCCTCATACCCACCCCCACAATAGAAACCCGACATATATCCTCATCCTTCAAAACCTGGGAAGCTCCGACTTTGGAAGATATATCTCTTGCCACTCTGTAAGCACGTTCTAACTCTCTCTTCAAAACGGTGAAGGAAATGTCTGTCTCCTTCTCCTTACTAACATTCTGCACAATCATATCTACATTTATATTTCTAGAAGCCAACCCTTCAAATATCTTAGCAGCTATCCCAGGACGGTCAGGAACATTGCAGATAGTGATTTTAGCCTCTTTAGAATTAAGGGTTATACCGCTAACTACTGGGCTTTCAATATATTCTCTGGCATCCGCAATCATAGTTCCCTCCTTTTTCTTAAAAGAACTCCTTACATGAATTCTTACTGCGTATTTCTTAGCCACCTCCACAGAACGCGTCTGCATAACCTGAGACCCTAACGAAGCCAACTCAGCCATCTCTTCGTAAGAAATAAATTTTAAAATCCTGGCATTCTTAACGAGGCGCGGGTCGGCTGTATATATCCCCTCTACATCTGTAAATATCTCGCATTCCCTACAACCCAGACAATAAGCCAAAGCCACTGCGGTAAGGTCTGAACCTCCCCTGCCCAGAGTAGTTACCTCACCTTGCAAGGTCTTTCCCTGAAAACCTGCTACTACTACAATCTGCCCCTTCTTCAATTCTTTCATTATCCTCTGGGGATTTATGGAGAGAATTTTAGCCTGGGTGTGAAGACTATCTGTAAGAATGCCCACCTGGTGTCCAGTGAGGGCGCAGGACTTAAACCCCAATTTCTCTAAAATCATTACCAAGAGGCTTGCTGATATAATTTCTCCTGTAGAAAGAAGCAGGTCTAACTCCCGCGACGGAGGCGAAGAATTAGCCTTAAGGGCTAAACCCAGTAATTCATCTGTGGTGTCCCCCATAGCAGAAACTACTACCACTGGCAAAAACCCTTTTCTGCGATAACTTGCAACCCTATGGGCTACCTTCTTCATACGCTGAGTATTCCCTACAGACGTGCCTCCAAATTTAAGAACTTTTACTCTTTTTAAGATACTCATTTCTTTTACCCAGAACCTCCATAAATATCCCTACTGCCAACAAAAATAATATTACAGAAATTGCCAAGATTATAAGGTCATTCTTTGCCTGAAGAATCTTTTCCCCTAAACCTGCCTTTCCTAAAAATACCCTATGGACCCTGCCAAAAAAAAGCAAAGATTTAAAGCCTAAAGCAGCAATGGTGGTAAAGAGCATAAATATTCCAGGAATAAAAGAAAAAAGATAACTTTTCTTTTTGCTGAGCAACCAGCAGGAAACTACAAATAAAGACAGGGTAGCCAAAAGTTGGTTGGAAGCACCAAACACCTGCCAAAGCGTCTGCCAACTGCCCGAAAGCAAAATTATCGCTGCGGCTGCGACGACTATTAAAGTAGACATAATTTTATTATTCACCTTAAACAATTCCTGGGTTACATAACGTGTAATACGTGTGGCTGTATCGAGTGTCGTAAGAATAAAAGCGTTAAGAACTATCACGGCCAAAAACCGCCCCCAGCCTTTATGGACAAAGAAAGTAATAACCCCAAAACCTGAAGAAAATATTTTTATAGCCATGGAAGAATTTACTTTGGCAGTATTCAAACCAGAAGAACCAATACCTGTCAATACACAAAATACCACTAATACCGCAAGCAAGCCTTCCAAAACCATACCACCATACCCTATCCTCTTAGCATGAGACTCAAGAGAAATCTGCTTGGACGTGGTGCCGCTGGCCACTAAAGAATGGAAGCCAGATATCGCTCCGCAGGCCATAGTAATAAACATCATAGGCCACAGATACCCCCCCTGCGGAGAAATCCAAGTTTTTATAAGGGGCCAGTTTATAGGCTGAGGCTTCAAGAGAAATACCCCCACGCTCATACTCAACACAGACCAGAACAGAAGGAAACTAGAAAGGTAATCACGGGGCTGCAAAAGAAGATTGACAGGAAGTATTGAAGCAAAAAAAGCATAAAACATTAAAATTATTATCCAAAGATTTTTGCCCAAAACCACAGGAATATTCTGACCTAAAATTATAAAAAACACCAAGCCAGACAAACCTATTAATGTAGAAGAAAGTAAACCAAAATTAAATCTATAAATAAGCAACCCCAGAATGAAGGCTACGGGTATTATCCCTAAAGATGGAAAAACTATAGTAGGCATTTCCAAAAAAGTCTTGGTGCAGACAAGGCAGAATACAGCCACCACCAATACTAAGCTCAACCATACAAATATGAGGAAAATTACCCCTGCCCTTTTGGAAATAAATTTTTCTGCTACACTTCCCAAAGATACACCACCCTCTCTTACAGAAACCACCAAAGAAAGAAAATCATGAACGCCTCCAATAAATATCGTCCCCAGCACTGCCCACAAAAGTGCAGGCAGATACCCCCACCATATACAGGCTAAAACTGGACCTACAATAGGACCCGCGCCTGCTATGGAGGAGAAGTGGTGTCCAAAGAGTATAAGCCAATGCCGCGCCGGCACAAAATCTACGCCGTCGAACTTACTGTGGGAGGGGGTTGGATTTTCTCTATTTATATTAAGAATCTTCTCTACGAAACCTGCGTAGAATTTAAACCCCGCAAAAAATCCTGCCAATGCCAAAATGAATATCAATTTAATCATCACAATAAAACACCCTTGATGAGAGAATCTATAAGTTTGGATGCGCTATCTACGAAAAGAGGAGAACTTTTAACAGTTTCTTCATTGAATTCTTTTATGAAATCCTGATTTATGCCCTTCCCGTACATAATAAAACCGACGGGCCAGTCTGTGTGAGTCCTCAAAGACAAAGGCGTGTAGTGGTCTGGGCATACCAAAATTCTTGAATCCTTGCCTAAATTCTCCAAGATTCTTCCCAAAATTAATTTATCAAATCTCTCAATTGCGAGAATTTTCTCTCGAAGGTCCTGGTTGTGACCTGCTTCATCTATAGCCTCAAGGTGCAAAAAGCAAAAATCATATCTTTCTAACATCTCAAGGCAAGCTTGGGCTTTACCTTCATAATTAGTATCATAATAACCTGTAGCGCCCTCCACCTCTATAACCTCCAGACCCACAAGTTTTCCTATCCCCTTTATCAAATCTACTGCGGAGATTATCCCCCCCTCTAGCCCGAACCGCTCCTTAAATGAAATGAGAGTGGGTTTGCGCCCCTGGCCCCAAAGCCATATCATATTTGCAGGGTTCTCTTTTAAATCTAAACGAACCTTATTTATATCGCAACTTTCCAAAATCTGCTGGGACTGTGTCATTAAATCTACAATCATCCGAGCATTCCTGCCCTGAGGAAGAAATTTCTGAATGTTTTTGCCCATTATGTCATGGGGAGGGAATGTCTTTAAATCCTGCAAGCCCCAGTTTTTGCCTTCCTTCACCAGAAGAAGGTTTCTATAACTTTTGCCTGCGTAGAATATAAAATTCTTATTGCCTAACTTAATATTTAGAAGACGCACTAATTCTTTGGACTCAGAAGTGGTAATATGACCTGCACTGTAATCCTGTAGAACTCCATCATACACTGTCACAAAATTCATCCTGAAGGCCACATCCCCATCTTCTAACTCTACTCCTAGGTTTGCTGCCTCTAAAGGCCCTCTTCCGCTGTAATATTTAGAAGGCTCGTAACCTAAAATGTTGAGGTTAGCCACATCAGAAGCGGGGGTAAACCCTTTGGGTATGGTGCGGACTCTCCCCACCAATCCCTTAAAGGCGAGATTATCCATATTAGGAGTAGAAGCAACCTCTAAGGGGGTCCTATCTTCTAACTCCCTGCAAGGAAGGTCGAACATGCCATCAGGGACCAAAACTACATACTTCATAATAAACCGACTAAAAGCCTGGCAATCTCTTTTCTTGTCCTTGCAACCTTAGATATAAAATCTTTGCCCACTATCATTGCCTTATATTTAGGCCTCAAGGAATTAGCCACGACATAATTGAGTTTCGCTTTATTTAAAAGCTTGTTGGCTTTTATTAGGAGATGCTTGTGCGCAAGTTTAAACCCTATTATCTTGCTCTGAGGCTGAAGACTCCTCAAATCCATGATTACCTTCTCCGTAGGTACAAGCTTTAACAAATATCCTCTCCTTGAATCCATCTTTCCTTCAAATGCCCTCTGGGGCTTAAAATCCGGCAACGCGCTAAGAAAAATAATTATATCATATTTTCTTTTAGCCAATAAGGATTTTAGATAATGTTTAAAATCTTCAAAATAAAAATACTTTTTAATTTTCTTTAGACGTCTGATTAAAGATGGCTCCAGAACTATATCCCTAAACACCAACAGGTCTACAAGGTATCCCCTCTTTAAAAGCAGTTTTAGGATTTCTTTTCCTGTCTTCCCTGTAGACTTGTTTAGAATAAAGCGGTAAGGGTCTATCTTTACTGCGCAGGGTCCAAAACAGATAAGTACTCTGGAAAGAGAAATGGGTATCCTAACATTCTTATTAGAGGTGAAGCGTTTATCCATACTACCTTGTTTCTACTAATCATCAGGCTTCAATTCGTATGCAGACACTCCTCCCCTTTATTACATTAAGGCGGTCTATTTTCTCCAAGGCTGCATTGAGGTCCTTATATACTGCTTCATGAGTAAGCATAACTATGGGCACAACACTGGTAATACTGCGCTCTTTCTGCGTTACAGAAGAAATACTTATATTGTAAGAAGCCAGAATTGAAGAAATCTTAGCTAAAACCCCTGGCCTGTCCTTCGCCATAAATCTTATGTAGAAACGACTGCGTAAATTTTGAGAATCTGCCATCTGTGGTTTAAGGTGTCTTCTCTTGGGAGAATCTATATTCTTAATCCTCAATAAATCTGTAATTACAGCGCTGCTTGTAGGAAGTCTCCCTGCTCCCTTGCCGTAAAAGAGAAGATTTCCTGCTAAGTCTGTATCTAAAAAGAGGGCATTAAAATCTTCCCTGATTCCTGAAAGGGGATGCCTGTGAGATACTAAAGCAGGGCTTACATAGGTATACAACCTATTTTTCTCTAAGCGGGAAACGGCCAGAAGTTTCACTGAGTACCCTAATTCTTTAGCAAAAACTACATCCAAACCTTGAATATCACCCACACCTTGGCAAAGCACATCTCTCGGGGAAACCCATATCCCAAAACACAAATAATTAAGGATTATTAATTTATGCAAAGAATCTCTGCCTTCTATATCTAAAACAGGATTCCTCTCAGCAATTCCCTTTTTCTGGGCGACATTCAAAGCCTCCCTGAAGTCTATATGCTGATTCTCCATAAGGTCTAATATAAAGTTAGTCGTTCCATTTATTATCCCTTTAAAGCCCCTAACCTTATCAGGAAGCAATGTGTGCCTTAAAATATCTATAATGGGTATACCCGCACAGACTGAGGCCTCAAATCCTATACTCAGATTTTTCTGGGAAGCCAGGGAAAAAAGACTTTTGCCAAAATAGGCTAAAAGATGTTTATTGGCACTTACAATGTGTTTATTATGCTTTAAAGAATCTACGATGATTTCTCTAGCAGGATGAAGCCCCCCTATTAACTCTACCACTACATCGATATGAGGATTACGGGTAATATCCCTTGAGGAATTAGCCTTAAGAGGGCGGGGGACATTTAAGTCTTTGTATCTCTTTTTCTCAACATCATACACCTTGACGATACGAATCTCTTTATTCAAGTATCTTCTCTGGCAGATGAGGCTGTAAACCTGCGAACCTATATTGCCCAGTCCTAGAATGCCAACATTAATCATACAAGATTACTTGCTCTCTGAAGCCTTAAGGAAACGCTCCACAGTCTCCTTTATGCGTCTCAAAACCTCCTGAGGGGTCTCTAAAAAACAAAGGCGGGTTTCGTAAATTAAGTCTTTTACCACCTCTTTAGACTCCAGAACCCTTCCCGTAAGCTCAAGTTTTTCCTCTACAAAAGGCAGCCTCAAATAAAGTGATAACAATGTTCCTGCAGGGAAAGACCTGTTGGTAGTAAGGAGCATCCCTCCTTCAGAGATATTCTTGGTCTGAGAAAGGTCGGCATTATCCACATCTTCAAGAATTCTGTAGCCTACTACAAAAGTACCTTTTATGCGGGGGTGTTTTCTTCTTTCCGGCCCATTATATTCCATTGTGCCTCCTTTCTTTATCTTCCTCCCAAAAATAGGGTTCACTTTTTCAAAAGGAATATATGCTAATGTCGGGGCGACCGGATTTGAACCGGTGACCTCTAGCGCCCCATGCTAGCGCGCTAAACCAAACTGCGCCACGCCCCGTTATCTTTATCCTACACCCTTTCAAATACCTTCCCTCTTCAGAGGACGGGTCATCAACTCCTTCACCGCTATTCTGGGATCCTTGTTCTTATAAAGAACCATAAATACCTGGGAAGTTATAGGCATATCTATTTTTAATCTCCTGCTTAAATAATAAACCGCTCTGGCAGTATCTATTCCTTCCGCTACCATCTTCATACTCTTCTTTATTTTATCAAGACTTTCCCCTTTGGCAATTCTTTCTCCTACGAATCTGTTTCTGCTGTAAGGACTAAAGCAGGTTACTGCTAAATCTCCTACGCCGGCTAAACCCATAAAAGTCTTGGATTCTGCGCCCAACTTTGAAGATAACCTTATCATCTCTGCTAAACCCCGACATAGAAGTGCAGATTTAGTATTTGTACCAAAACCTAAGCCTTGGGCCATTCCGCAGGCTAACGCCACAATATTCTTGAGGGCGCCGCCCAATTCTGTGCCTATTGTATCCCTCGAGGTATAGACTCTGAAATAGTCATTGCTTAGAACCCTCTGCCAAAATACAGCCTCCTTTTCTCTTTTTGATGCCACCACGCAACAGGTAGGTATTTTTCTGTAAACCTCTAAGGCTATTGTAGGGCCGGAAAGGCAGGAAATTTTTGTTGGTTTTATATATTCTTCCAGAATCTGCGAAGGTCTCTTGAAAGTATTGAGTTCCACGCCTTTGGCACAAGAAAGTATCCTTTTTATCCTCTTAAAATATTTAGGGGGCACCCTTCTTAGGATTCTGCGTATAAATTGGGTGGGTACAGCCAGAACTA
>CAYNIO010000004.1:0-22160 GCA_964397495.1 uncultured Planctomycetia bacterium | reverse complement strand
TGGGAGGTATTACGCACAATACCTGCCACCCCAAAGGACTTACACAATCTGTAGAGAAAGGGCCTGAACCCTATTCCCTGCACCACTCCTTTAAGGATAATTTTTACTCTTATCTTATCCTTCGATACTGCCACAGACATTTCTTTCAGAATCTAGCCTAAGACCTGCTTAAATTCCCGATATAATCCCTAATACCTCTCTCCAGGCTGTAGCGGGGCTGGTATTTAAGGACGGATAGGAGTTTATTAATATCTGCTTGGGTAAAATCTTGATATACCCCTTTATAGGGATTCTCAAAATACTGGGGCTTGAAATTTTTCTTTAAGACCTTGTTTATTATCCTTATTATCTCATTGAAACTTCTTGCTCTGCCTGTGCCTACATTCACAATATTTACGCCTCTAAATTTCAAAGCATTTAAGGTGGCTCCTACTACATCCTTAACATAAACAAAATCCCTCTTTTGCTGACCATACTTAAATATGCGCGGCCTCCTGCCCTCTCTCATCTGAAGATAAAGTTGATAAATCATACTGGAAGATTTTTCCTTGTGCTGTTCCCCTGGCCCGTAGACATTAAAATACCTTAAACCTACAATAGATATCTTCTTGCTAAGACCGGTTTTATGGGCAAGGATAAACCTATCGCAGAGGAACTTGGAATAGGCATAAGAATTAAGAGGCCGCAGGCGCTGGTCCTCCTTCATAGGCGAAGGCCCATCTCCGTATACCCCTGCAGACGAGGCATAAACAAAATGTTTTACATTTTTCCTGAGGCAGAAACTCAAGATATTCTTAAAGCCTTCAAAATTTACCCTTAACATCAAAGAATCGTCTTCAAGGGTAGTATCGGTAATGGCTGCCTCGTGAATGACACCGTCAAAAGAGGGAAGTTTCTTTAAAAAGCCCTCGTCCAAGATGTCTGCTATAACTACCTCTCCTTTAAACCCCTCAAGGTTTCTAAAATCTGCGCAATAAAAATTATCTAAGGCCCAGACCTTAGCCCCATTATCTTCCAGGGTTTTGCAGATATTAGAACCTATAAATCCGAAACCGCCTGTAACTAAAATATTCATTTGGTCTCTACGTACTCTACCTCTAAAATGTTTCCTGGCACCTCTTCTAAGATGATTTCGGCTCCTTGAAGAGGGGTATTGTTGCTCAAAATATCAAACGCCCTCTGGAGGGCATCTTGGGTAATCATCTTCAACACCCCAGCCTTAACCTTGATTTTAGATACCTTCTCTGTCTCCTTTAGGCCTGCGTTTTTAAGGACAATATTTATGACCTCTTGGGCTAAAGAAAACTCATGCATATTTCTTAAGTCTCAAGATATAGCCTTCCTGGGAATTTCTAAATTCTACCACCCTTAAGGCCAGTCTGCAAAGGATTTTCTTCAGCGACCTAAGTGATGGCAAAAAATCATTCTCCACCTCTCTTATGCGCCGGTGGAACCTGTTTAGGGAGTTTCTGTCCTCAAGATGAATAATGAGAACCTGCCCTCCGCTCTTAATAACCCTCTCCATCTCGCTTAAGGCCTGCAGTTTGTCGTCAAAATGGGGAAAGGACTGGAAGCACAGGACGGTCGAAAAAACCCCATCTTTGAGAGGAAGGCTGTGGGCGTCCGCACATATCAGTTTTCTGCACTCATAGCGGGCAAACTTTAGCATATTAAAGGAAAAATCACACCCCCAGATGTTGCACCCCTTAAAGATACGCAGAACCACCCCTGTTCCGCATCCTAAATCCAAAATAGGCTCCCTTAAATCTATCTTTTTTAAAAGAGACTCTATCTTGATAACCTTCTCTTGAGGATATAAAAAATCCTGGACGCAATTGTCGAAAAAATTTCTCTTTAACTTCTCTTGCATATCAGACACAGAAGCAACGCTAAAGAAGAAACAATAACCACACTCGCACCCAGAGGAAGGTTAAACAGCAGAGAAAAAAACCACCCTGCGAAGCCACTGCCTGCGCCTATGAGAGAAGATACAAAGAACAGGCTCCTGAATCTAGAAGAAATCCTAAAGGCACAGGAAGCAGGATTTACTATTAAAGCGAAGATCAAAAGCCCTCCCACAGTATTGAGGTTTACGCTCACCGTAAGAGAACTTACCAAAAATACCAAAGTAAATATCAGAACTGCAGGGATTCCCATACTCCTGGCTAACTCTTCAGAAATCATACTTATCTTAAGTTTTCTGTAAAATACTCCCATAAAAAAAATAATTACTAAAAGATTAACGGCCATAAAGGCTATGTCTTTTAAACCCAGCATAAGGGCACTGCCCCAAAGATAATTCAGGGCTTCATTCTTCCTTTGGGAAATAAGCCCGAGGAGTAGAAATCCTATCCCCAAGAACACAGAGAAAAATACTCCAATACTGGCATCAAAGCCAATATGGGATTTCCGCGAAAGGGGAACGATAAATAAAGAAAACAAAAGGCACAGAGTTAGACTCCATAAAAAAGGGTCCTGATTCAAAAGTATCCCTATAATTGCACCTGCCAAACCTGCATGGGAAAGGCCCACTGCCAAGAATGAAGACCTCAAACCCACCAAGAAGACACCTATGAGGCCACAACTTAACCCTGCCAGGACCACCCCTAACAGAGACCTCCAGAAAAAATCGTAAGAAAACAAATCAAACATAAAATAAAAGTTTTCCTTGCTTCTGTAATATATTTACTTTGAAGCCAAACAACCTCTCTAAGAAATTATCCTTTAGAAAATCCTCTTTGCTTAAATCCCAGAGGATTTTACCCTCCTTCATAAGCAGAAACCTCTGAATGCCCTGAGGCAGGCAACTTAAGTAATGCATAACCAGAATTATGGAGACGCTAAATTTAGAGTGTATCTGGTCTAAGAGATATATAAACCTACTCTGGTAGAAAGGGTCAAGGAAAGACAAAGGTTCATCAAGAAGCAGAACCTTAGGACTCTGCACTAAGACTCTGGCCAAATTAACCTTCTGGAACTCTCCCCCAGATACCTGGTCTAACCTGCGCAAGAGTATATTTTCTATCCCCAAAAGAGAACTCACCTCCTCAATCTTCCTGTCTCTGTAGTAACTTCCCTTATCCTCAAAATAAAAACCCAGACTTATAAAATCCCTGCAGGAAAAAGGGATTTTGGAAGTAAACCCTATCCTCTGGGGGATATAGCCTATATTTCTAAGAATATTGTTTCTTAAGCCCCTTTTGACCTGACAGGAAAAAACCTTAACGCTTCCCTGGTAATGGCGGTAAAACCCCAGGATGGTCCGCAAGATGGTGGTCTTTCCTGCTCCGTTAGGACCCAAGAGAAGGCAAAATTCTTTATGCCCTACCTTAAGATTTATATCCTTAAGAACCTGATTCTTGCCTAATATTAAGGAAAGAGTGCTTATATTTAAGATTTCCTCTTCCACCTAAAACTCCTTCTATTTTCTTAAGACTATCTCTCAAAGAGAGAAAATAATCATCCTGGGGGAAATTGGTAAGGACAAGATAATCGACACCGTAGGTCTCGCTTAAAAACCTTCCCAAACCATCCTGGGACTGGAGATTGTCTACGATTAGACTCACTCCTGAGGTTGAAGCCTGTTTTAACAGTTTCTCTAACTTCTTGGGGCCGGTGTCTTGCTTCCTTGCAAATACACCTACCACCTCAAATCCTAAAGACTCCAAGAAATCTTTCTGGTATATATGGGAGATAACTTTTATATGTTGGGATATTATTCTCCTTCTCAAATCCTGCATTTCTTCTTCTGCCTTTCTTAACCTTTTTTCGAATATCTCAAAATTATTTTCTAAAGGCTTGCGCAGGGAAGGAAATTCCTTGATGAGTATATTCTTTATCTTTTCTGTAGCCTCTCTGAAAACAGATGGCTCAAGCAAACTGCCGTCTATCTCTACAATCTCTACCCTGCCTGAGATAGCCTTTATCCTTTTGATAAAGGGTTCCCAGCCATGGGCAAATATAACCTGGGACTCCCTGATAGAGATTAAATCTTTGGGTCTTAAATCGAAAATTCCCGGGCACATATTAGCAGGAATGACAAGACCTATATCCTCTTGAGGAAGAAGAACCTTAACTGCGCACTGAAGAAAGGATGTGGTAGTCAGTATCTTGATTTTAGGCTGGGCCTCAAGGGATATTGGAGAAAATATTATCAGCAGGATAAAGAATATCCTTCTCATCTAAAAATGTAATTTAATTCCTGACTGAAAATTTATCTTGGGCATAGGGTAGCCTGGCTCTAATAGGTAATCTTGGTCAAAGAGGTTGTCAATATTAAAGAAAAACTCCCAATCCCCCTTATTGTAAGAAAGATTGAGTCCTGCCAGCCAATAATTGGGAAGTTTATCCTCAAAATTATCTGAATAGTAAAACCCTGAAATCCTTTGGATATTTAGAGCCAGTTTTAGATTTTTCGTTAAAGAGAGTGCCACGTTGATGTCTATCTTATGTTCAGGCCTCTGGGCAGTATGACGGCCTGAATGAAAATAAATGTAATACAGACTTGACTCTAAATTCTTAAAGATATTGAAGGATAATCCCAGCTCTGTCCCCCAGAAGTAGGCTTTAGCGGTATTGTAAAATCTATACTGAGGAGGAGGAGAAGTATTCTGTCCTGTCTCGATAAGATTCTTGGCATTGATGAAGAACTGGTTTAATTCTATCTTTGCGCCTGAAGAAAGAAACTTAGTCAATCCCAATTCATAATTCCAGACCTCCTCTGGCTCGAGCACAGTAGTAGAGGCAGGAAACATATAAAGTTCGTTTAATTGAGGAGACCTGAATCCCTTATCACAGGAAAACCTCAGTATTAAATCTTCTTGGGGCCGATAGTTTACTCCTATGTGAGGCACAATTATATCCCCATAGGAAGAGTCTTTATTATACCTTAAACCGCAACTCAAAACTAAGAAATCCCAAGGTTTGAACCTATCAAAGGCATAAAAAGCATATTCTTTCTTCTTGTATTTGCCAGTATCTCCAAATATGTAATAAATGGTAGCAGGTTCTAATTTCTTGCCTCGCTGTATCCTCCAGTCAAAACCCACAAGAAAAGTATTCCTGGCAAACTCTCTGAAATTTATCCTCCAGACTAAACCATGGGTATAATCCTTAGAATGCCACACATCAGGTTCTGAAAATTGATGGTGCCCCCAGTTGTAATAGTATTTTAAGGAAGAGGCAAAATATTCTGAATCTACACTTAAGTCTACGTCTATACTGTTACGCTGGTAATCACGCCTCTGCTGAGGGGTGGGACTATTGAGGGGGCCAGGGTCCTCTTTCTTGCCGTAATAATATTTACCAAGAACCTTTAAAGACACTTGGGGGCTTAATTGAAACTTTGCCTTACAGGTAACATCCTTGGCCTGATAACCAGAATTTTCCCTGTCTCCATCGGTAGTTATGTGCCTTAAGGTAAAGTAATAATGCCATTTCTTAAATCTTGCACCTTGTTTGATTATCTCCTGAAAGGCAGAAAAACTTCCTCCTGAAATGGTTATGTGTGTCTCCTGGGGTTTGCGGGGCTCGTAGGTAAGGATATTAATTGCCCCTCCCAAAGCATCTGAGCCGTATAATACTGACGAGGGGCCTTCGACTACCTCAACCCTTTGGGCATTGTCCAAAGAAAGAAGTTGAGTGATAGTGCAGCCAAAAAGGCTCATCTTAACAGGCCTGCCGTCAATAAGGACTGCTATCTTCCTCCCTTTGTCTCCAAAACCTCTTATATTGATATTTGAACGCGAATATCCATCAAACTTGGTGATAAAAACGCCTGGCAACATCCTTACTGCCTCGCCTGCCGTAAGAAACCCTCTATCTCTAATCTGAGAATAATCTATAATGTAAGCGCTGGCGAAACTCTCCTCCAACGGCTCCTCTACACCTGAAGGAGTAATAACAATTCTCCCTAAATCTACATCCTCCCCAAATCCATAGAGAGGTGAAATTACCAGGAACAAAAAAAGAAATAATACAGGCCTCATAAGCCCCCTTTTAACACGATTATCAACAAAAATAACACCAACTAACAAAAAAATATTAACCCGTGCTGCAAGGAATAAGAGAAGCGGATTTTACCCCCTTAATAGAGCGCAAAGAATCAAACAACTCTTCTAAAGAATGAGGCCTGCCACGGCAGACAATTACCTCTAAGCAATTCTCGTCGTCGAGATGAATGTGCTGGGAAGAAACTATAAGTTTAAGGAAACTGTGCTCTGTAGAGATTAACCTATCTACCAATTCTCTCTTATGATGGTTGTATACTAAAGTTATCAACGCGGTAGTACGGGCACTCTTTGTAAAAAGCCTCTGGGAAAGAAACTGGGTAATAAGGTCTGAAATAGCCTTAGAGCGCGTGGTATACCCTTTTCTTTTTATTAAATCATCAAACTTTTTTAAGAATTCTTCCTCAATAGATACGCCAAATCTTCTTATCTTCATAGATAACACCTTCTGTCAAGAAGATAACACAAATCTTCTCTTTGTCAAGCCTGCCTTATTTAATTTTTAGAGCACGAGCCCTAATTTATGGCAGCGCTCTTTTAAAAGAAGGGATAATTTGTCTAAAAAATGGCTGTCCTGAGGAAGACCTGCTAATATCTTACTGTGAAGGTCCGGCAACTTCTCCCTCTCTTCAGGAGTTAGACCATAAAGAACCAATTCCACACGAGACAAACCCTCGATTTCTTCCAAAATCCTTTGAGGATATTTAAGGCTGGAAATATTTATAAGCACTACATCAGGGTTGTTCTTTTCAATCAAAGGAAGAAGCAAATCCTCTCTGTCTAAAACATTCACAAAGTAATACCCGCCGCATTCCTGAGGGGAAGAAAGATAAACCATAAGGAGGTTGGAGAGCATAGGGGAAGTTTCAAATATAAGAATCTTTGCTGAAACAGTACCTTTATCCTCAGGGGGAGGAGAAAAATCTTTTTTATCCAAAGAATTTATAACCTTAACAAGTTCCTGCAAACTTACAGGCTTGAATAAAAAAGCCTCATATCTCAATCCTTGAGAATTTCTGCGAAAGTCCTGGTCATAGGCTGTTAATACTATAATTTTAAGTTGAGGGTATCTCTCATTTAAGATTTCAAGAGTCTTAAGCCCCCCCATACCTGGCATAATCATATCGAGAATCACAACCCGCGGCTTAAAACCCTCTATAATCTTTAAGGCCTCCTCTCCGCTACAGGCAGTTTCTACCTCGAAACCCTTATGAGAAAGAATGGTTTTTGCAACTTCAACTAAACTTTGGTCATCGTCAACAAATAGAATCTTCATTGCTGAAAGTCTCTTTCTTTGAATCTCTCTTCAAGATTCATTATCCTCAATTCCAGTCTTCTGAATATCTCAATTAAGGGATCAGGCAATTTATGGTGATTAAGGTCTACACCGCTTACCACCCTCTCCCCTTTGGTCTTTATGGTATGGGCAGGAACGCCTACTACTGTCGCGTTCTCGGGGACATCTTTTATTACTACACTGCCTGCGCCTACCTTGGCATTATTCCCTACATTTATTGGCCCCAACAAAATCGCTCCTGCTCCGATGACTACGTTATTGCCAACAGTAGGATGGCGTTTCTTTTTGTCTAAACTCGTCCCTCCCAAAACCACTCCTTGATAGATGAGTACATCATCCCCTATTTCAGAGGTCTCGCCAATAACTACTCCCATCCCGTGGTCGATAAAAAAACGCCTGCCTATCTTGGCTCCTGGATGAATTTCTATTCCGGTAAGAAACCTTGAGATGTGAGATAAGAATCTTGCCAATGTCCTCAATTTTTTACTCCACAGCCAATGGGCAATACGATGGGCCCAGACAGCATGCAGCCCCGGATAACATAGAAGCACCTCCAAAGTACTTCTGGCTGCAGGGTCTTTTTTGAAAGCAGTTCTTATATCTTCCCTCAACCTGCTCCATACTCCCATAGTGTATAAATTTTAAAGATATTTGAAGTATTTGGCAACCTTTATTTTATTAGGGATTAGATAATATTATTCTAAGATATCAGTATTATTAGGGGTAAGATTGAATTCTTCGAGTTGCTGATCGGTAAAGCGTATTACCCCCTCCTCATCGATATAGAAACTTCGTTTGCCGCTCTTTTCAAAGACTACAGGCCTGGCTTGGGCAACAAAGGTGTGTGTAGACCCCACCAAAGTGAAAAGGTAACCCTGTTTAGTACCAGAGGCCAACGTCGAGTCTATAAAGGGAGGGGTATCATTACCTAAACAATTAAGATATGGAGGAAAGGTGCGGTAGAAAGAGTGATAGTTCTCGCAGGCAGCAGAAATAGTATTCATCGCACCAATGGCTGCTGCCTCATTGGCTGCAATCCTTGCCCTTAAAAGGTTAGGAATAGCAATGACTGCCAGCACCGAAATAATAGCCACCACTATCATTATCTCTACTAATGTAAAACCTCTTTTTTTCATCCTACTTTAATTTTAAAACAATTTGGGGCGAATTGCAAGTCTAGATTAATTCCTCTTGGACCCTGAATATCTCTATTATTTCCTTGGCATCCTTGGCCTCAATGAGTTTTTCTCGAAAATCTTCCTTTCTCAAAAGGCGGGAAAGATGGGCAAGAGTCTTCAGGTAATTCTGAACATCTTCTTTGGGATTGCCTATAAGAAATATTAAATGCACGGGTTCTTCATCCAAGGCTCCAAAATCTATACCCTTTTTGCTTCTCCCAAAACATATTGCGAACTTATTTACTACTTCACTGCGGGCATGGGGCAAGGCTACTCCTTGGCCAATGCCTGTAGTTCCTAAAACCTCCCTCTGAAAAACATCTTCTAAAAACTTGTCAAAATCTGATATTTCAGGAGCGCCTTTCAGAACCAGAGCAAGTTCCCTTATGGCTTCCTTTTTAGAGGTTGATTTTAATTCCAAGATTATACGCTCCTCTTTGAGAGTCTCGCTTATCTTGAACATAATATGCTCCTTTCTTAAGTTATTTTAGAATTATATACTCATAAATAATATTTGCAAGATTTTTCGCATAATTTTTTAGATTTATTATAATCAGATAAGCTTTTTTGAAGCCAATCTTAACAGAATATCTACGATTTGGGGATGGAATTGCTTTCCCCTCTCACGTCTTATATTCCTTAAGGCCTCATTGGGAGGCAAGGCTTTGCGATAAGGCCTATCTGAAGTCATAGCATCATAAGCATCAGCACAGGCAATGACAAAAGAAATTAAAGGAATTTTGCGAGATTTGAGTTTATGGGGATAGCCGTCTCCGTCATAACGTTCATGATGGCCTTTTATAGCCTGCATTACCTCCTTTAATTCCTTTATGGGAGAAATAATCTCTGCCCCTATCTGAGGGTGGAGTTCAATAATCTTCCTCTCCTTAAGAGTAAGGGGCTTCTTTTTGTTTAAAATCTTCTCAGGAATGCCAATCTTGCCGATATCATGCAAGAGGGCAGCAATTCTCACATTTTCAAGAAAATCTGGAGGAAGCTTCCTGCGCTTATCTTTTACCAATTCCTGAGCAATCTTCAAAGAAATTTCTGTTACCCGCTGAGTATGCCCGCGGGTATATTTATCTTTGGCCTCTATTGCCTGAGCCAAAGCAAACACTGTACTTAGAAAAAGCCCCCTGTGCCTCTCTACCTGTTCAGACAAATCCTCAAAGAGTTGGGCATTCCTTACAGCCATAGCCACATCTGAAGCCAAAGCACTCAAAAAACTCAATTCCTCCTGAGTAAAATCGCTGCAATTCTTTTTTTTACCCAAAATCAATATACCCACCAACTCGTCTCTTAGGCGCGTCCTGAAAAAACTGGGGATACAGGCTACCGCCTTATAAATCAACATCTGATCTTTAAGTGCCTGAAAAAAATCAAATAACTCTTTATCTCTTTTCAATCTTGGAGATTTTAAAACTGTGTTTAGGTCTTTTAAAGAAAGAATCCTTTTACCCCACAAATCCCATTTTTTCTCAGTAAAAAATCTTATAAGGAATGAGTTTTTTTTGAGGCCTAAAAAACCAGGGGGGAGGCGAAAGTCTGTAAGGCTGCGGGAAACACTCAAAATATATAAATCTTTCCTCCTGTCATACAAAAGTATACCAGCATGCTCTACCCCTATTTTTCTCACCACAGTCCTTATAATCATCTTAACCAAAACCTCAGGGTCGTGGATGAGAATCATAGTGCGGGCTGCCTGCTCCAACTCCTTCTTGTAATCGAGACGATATCTACTCATAATATTAAGAATTTAGCAGAAAAAACATAACAGTCAATCCTTTATTGACAAATACCTGGGAGACTGTAAAATATTTTTAGATGAAAAGATTACGGTCAATAATAATCTTTTTAATCATAGTGGGCGAGACTGCAGCCTTGCTCTTTTATATAAATAAAAACCTTAAAATAACGCAGAAATCCCTTCTCTTAGAAGCAGAAGCAGAAAAATTGAAAAAAGATTTGGAAGAAACAAATTCTTCTCTCAAAGACTATAAAGATAAATACGAACTCTTAAGAGAAGACAATGAACGTTTATCCAACCAGTTAACTAAAGCTCAAGCACAATTGGAATCTCTTAAAGAAGAAGTAAGTAATCTACGAGATATTACAGCAAAAATAGATGAAGTAAAAAAAATACTTTCTGAACGTTTCTCCTCCACAGAAAGCATACTTCAGGCTATAAAAACAGGCCTGGATGACTCCCAAAAAGAGACTATCTTGAAGTTTTCTAAAGTATTGGATGAGATATCTTCTTTAAAACGGTCAAGGATAGACTCTGCTAATTTAGGCTCTATCGACCTGGGAGAAATTGTAGTAGAAAAACAAAAAAAGGGCCTGGAAGGGAAAATCCTCTCTGTAGACAATGAATATAAACTTGCTATAATCAATGTAGGGGAAAAACAGAATATTGAGCCTCAATGCAAATTTGAAATATACAGAAATTCCCAGAAGATAGGAACCCTCCAAGTAAAAGAAGTATACCCCTTTATGAGCCTCTGCGATATTCAAGAATCCTCTCTTAAGGTAAAAAGTGGGGACAAAGTCGTACTTAGCGAAGAAAATTAAGAACCTTCCTCCCTGGTTAGGTTTTGCCCTCCTCGTCGTCTCAGACATAGGGATACTCATATTCTCAGACCTCCTTTCATTTGCCCTGCGTTTTAAAACAGAAATACCTTATATCCTAAAAGGCCCTCTATTAAAGAATTTCTTAGCCTATAAGAATATAGCCATCTTCATTATCCTCAGCAGGTTATTTATGTATTATGTATTTGGCCTATATTACAAATTAAGGACGAAATCTCTATATAGACTGTTCGTCTCATCTCTAAAGGCCAATACCCTAAATACGCTGCTCACTATCTCTTTAGCTTTCTACTTTAGGCAGTTTTCTTATCCCCGAAGTGTAATCCTTATATCATGGGCAAGTTCATTAATTCTCGTCTTTATTTGGAGGGTGATTATAAAGCTCATATTAGGTGCTATTATGGGAGAAGATTACCTCGTAAGCAAAGCCCTCATAATTGGAGATAACCCTGAATCGCATAAGCTCAAAGTCTATCTTGAAAGAGACGCCCAGGAAAAAACAAAGGTATTAGATATAGTCCCTGCAGACCAACAAGAACACATAGAGAATTTACTCAGAAAACAATCTCCTGACCTGGTAATCCTTATGGACCATCGCCTTTCTAAGAAAACCTTGATATCTATCCATCAAAAGATATTCAGGGCAAACCCCCACTGTGAATATTTCTTAAGTCCTGAGGTGTTTGAATCTACTATGGGAGAACTCACGCGGGAAGGAAATATTCGCTTCCCCTCAGTAGTGGGCATCATAGACCCTTATACCCATCAGAGTTGGTACCCTGCCCTAAAAAGAATTATGGATATATCTATATCTATAGTGGGCCTGGCTTTATTTTCTTTAATTTTCCCCTTATTGGCTATACTTATAAAACTTACCTCTCCCGGACCAATAATCTACAGGCAGGAAAGAATAGGCCTTTATGGCAAAAGATTTTTTATATATAAACTGCGCACTATGTACAAAGACGCCGAGAAAGAAAAACCCCAATGGGCCAGAGAAAATGACGAAAGGATAACTGTCTTGGGAAAATTCTTAAGAAAAACTCGCCTGGATGAATTTCCGCAACTTGTAAATGTATTAAAAAATGAAATGTCCCTTATAGGCCCCAGACCTGAAAGGCCATATTTCGCAGAGAGATTATCTCAACAACTCCCCTTTTTTTGGGAACGCCTTAAGATCAAACCAGGAATCACAGGCTGGGCCCAAATAAATTATCCTTATGCTGACTCCCTTGAAGACTACAAGGAAAAACTGCTCTTAGACCTCTTTTATATAAGAAATATGAGTCCTACGCTTGATATCTATATCCTCTTAAAGACATTCTGGATAATCCTCAAGGGCGAGGGCGCCTACTGATATTCTCTGGGCAAAAACACTCTCCTTAAATACTCATATAATCCCGGGAAAATACTCCTTAGGCCAGCCTTAAGGTTGCTAGAGGCCCAGCGCAAAGAATAACTTCCCCCCAGAGAAACAAGTCTTCTGAAACCAGATAAACTGTCCTGAGAATAAGGCCATATGCGGGGCAGGAAAAATTCTATCTTTCTCACTGCGGAATATTTACTGGTAAGACAGAACCTATAATTGTCTTTCAAAAAAGGTTCACAATAAGGAGGAAGGAAACCCCGGGGGAGGGAGAAATAAAAGATCCTTTTTTGGATGCATTCCTCTATAATCTTCTTGGATAATTCTATCTCCTTAACAATTTCCCTTCTGCTAAGAAAAGAAAAAATTCTGTGGGTTTTGCCATGAGAGCCAACAATATGATTGCGAGAAATTTCCTTCAATTGCAACCAATCCATAAAACCATTCCTTCCTACCAAGTCTGTAGTTACAAAAAAATGGCCCTTTATATTCAGACTAAGCAGAAAGGGGCAAACTTCTCTATAGTGACTGGCATAACCGTCATCAAATGTAAGTATGGCCCACTGATAGGGTAAATCCCCTCCCTTATAAAGAAGGTCCAGGTTTATAAATTGGTATCCAGATTTTCTTAGAATCTCTATATGCCTGAAGAAATCTTTTATGTATATGTCGTAAAGAGATTTCGAATCTCTTTTAAGAACAATATTGTGGTAGAGCAAGATAACTCCTCTCATCTATCTTGAGGAAGTACTTTAGGATGCATCCTGCCCTGACTCCTAAACTCCAGAATTGCTATCTGGGGGGGGCAGAATAACCTTAGATGTTTTTCAGAGAATATCCCGCGATTTACAAAAAGAAAGGTATCCTTAACCCTGTAGAGGCCAGAGATATACCGAGAATGAGAGATGTAAGGAAAAATCTTTCTTAAAAATGGTATTCCTGTCTGAGAACCATGGGTATCACCAGCAAGGACGAGTCTAAAATTATGCAAAGAGGCAGTCTTAACTACATCGGGCTTATGAGATAGAAGGACGCGCGTCATATCCTTAGGAAAAGTATCTGCTTTAGAAAAAATATCTTCATTCCCCGAAGTCATCCCTGCCAAAATGAAATTTGAGTTTTCCCTGCCTTTAAAATTTACCTCTAAAACCTTATCTTGAACAATGTATACCTTCGCCTTTCTCCAAGACCCTTTCCCTATTATATCGCGGATGGAAGGTTCATCCTCGCCAAATACTATATAAGTGCCTAAACGGGGCTCAAGAAGCAAGAAAAAATCTAATATCGATTTTGCTGCGCTTCTGCTTCCTGTAATATCTCCAGAAATAAATACAACGTCAGGTTTTATCCTTCTTATCACTTGGACAACTTTAATCACTGCTGGGGAAAAACGAGAAAGATGCAAATCAGAAAGGTGGACAATCTTTAACCCCCCTAAAACCTGATACAAGGGTTCAGATACGATACGTATCCTCTCTACAAAAACAAGGTTAGGCTCTATAAAGTAAGCATATACATACAAAAACTGGCATAAAAATAGAAAAATCACTATGGATATTAAGAAAAAACGTTTAAGAAGAAATAACCGCATAATCGTACGATTCGTCCGGAGGCCCAACGGAAAGGGAAAGGGGCGAAGAGCCAAATACTTCTAAGAATACCTTTATATTCTGACCACGAAATTTAGAAAGGTCTATCGTCTGATAAAACCAGCGCCTCTGAGAAATATCCTGCTTGGGGTTTATATATTTAGAAAATAATTCGAACTTTGCATCTTCGTCAGTATAAACAGTAAATTTCACTGTAATGCCATCACCGGGTTTATCCCAAGATTCCGGAAGCATAGCATATCTAAATGTAATATATGTCTTCTCATTGGGAGGCAATGCTATCTTTCTGGCTATGCGGGTATAGGGCGGCGAAAAAAGAGCCCGATGAGTTTCGCCGCCTATCTCTACTATACTTAAAATTTCTTGAGGGGCAATATTTTTAAGAATACGCGAACGGTGGAATCTGTCTATAAAGAAAAAATACAAATCATTTTCACGGGGGAGGCTTGAAACCGCATAGTATTCCAAACGAGACTTTGCTGGGAAATCGTAAGATTTAACATAAAAAACGTTGTCCAATTTATTTATTATAACCCTTCTTATCAGAAGATTCCTGTCAACACGATTCTGAGGATCATAATAATCATTAATAAATCTTATCTTCAGAGTATGGTTCCCTGCAGAAAGATAAAAACGGAAAGTATCCTCCTGGTATAAAGGAGGAAAATCTATTTTACGGATAGCTTTGACTGCCCCATCTATAGCAAGAGAATATTGAGGGCGGAAATCAAAGCCTTTTTTCTTGGGGTAACTATACTTGGCACTTGCAACGATATCTATCTCCACGAGGGAATCTTCAGGAAGGTAGAATTCAAAAGGCAAGGCGGCATTTGCATACAAGAGGAGGCCTTCAGGCTTAATCCGGTGGCGGATATTGTGGGTTTTCATGCTCTGAGCATCGTTGTAAAGAATGGTCTCTACTTTTTCTAAACGATAAGTCCAGGAAACTTTAAATTTTCCTGGAACAAAAAAATCCTCGGGCTCAACATAGGGTATCTTCTTATCCTCCAAGAAAAATTCTGGCTTTAGCCTATTTAAATCTGGGAATAATTTTAAGAAATTGTCTGTGGATGTGGTTTTAAGAATTAAGAAGTTTGCAAGCCTGTCTTTCTTAAAGGTATGCCATCTGCCTAAAAATACCTTTCTGCGCTCCAAGCGCGAGGAAAGCCTTTGCAGGGGGGAAATTATTTCTAAATCATCTAAATTGTCCAAAATGCCTACAGTCTTTACAAGAAGAGGCCTAGATTTTGCAAAAAGCAGATATACCACAACCGCCGTAGTTATGCATAAAGCCACGACTGCCAGTTCTAATAACCCTTTAAGAATTCGTGAATAAAGCATCTTTCCTGAAGAAAGGCAAGCTAATCACCGTCCAGAATAAAGCAAGCAACCTGTCATCATAATACAATATAACATCAAACTGCAGGAAAATCAAAAATGTACACAAACCTAAGAAAAATAGCAAGCCTAACCCTAAATCTTTATGAATCCACTTCCAGGTCTCTCTCAATACAAGAATTATAAGAAAGATAAAGAATGTTAACCCTAACAACCCTTCATTTATACCTGTCTCTAAAAAAATATTGTGGGAATGTTGAGGAGGCCTCCTATATCTTCTCAAAGAAAGAAACTTAAGATGTGAAGTGTCTGGCCCCCACCCCCACAAGGGCCTTTCTCTAATGAAATCCAAAGAAATCTTCCAGGTAAGAATTCGGGATTTTTCAGAATCTTCGATATAGAAAACTTTCCTTACCAACGGCAATTTTAACCAGAACAGAGACGGCACCAATACTAAAAAACATAGAAAAAATATAGAAAAATACCTAAAGCGTATATTAAATCTAATGAATATTTTTAAAAAAAGTGCACATAAACCTGTAAGAAAAAGCGTAGCCAATGCCCCCAGAGAATTAGAAAGAAGAATTCCTAAGAATATCAGGCTTGCATACAACCCATAAAGAAGTTTGGATAATAACTTGGACGCCTTAAGAAAGGAATAAAGAACGAATGGCAACCCCACACACAGATAAAGAGCATAAGTAGTATGCCATTCAAAAGGCCCCCTTATGCGTAAAGGGTCTAAATACACAACATTCAGGAATCTCTGCAAAGGAGCAACCAGATAAGGGCTTATAAATTGCATTATGCCCAAAATACTCACTGCGACGGAAGAAATCCCTATAACCTTTATTATCTTACTGACAAAATCTCTGGAAATTATAAACTGAAATATCAAAATAAATACTGAGAAAGAAAAGAATTTCAAGGAATGCTTCAAAGAGTGTATGGTATACAGGCCCTTGAAAGATATATAAACATCGTATAGAAAGTAAATTGCAAGGAAATATATTGCTAAAGGAAAATGGATATCCTTATTGGAAATCAGTCTTTTTAGAAGATAGACTTGAAAAAATATTATAAGGACTGCCAATTCTACGTGGAGGGAAGAACTAAGAGGAGGGATGCGGATATCTAAATGGCTTAAGGGAAAATTAAAAGGGAGAAATAAAACAAAACATATAATATAAATTCCCAATAATTTTCTCACTCTACATATTCTATAAAAAAGGCGCCTCACCTACAGAGGCGCCTCTCATAGATGCTATTCTTTCTTAAAGGAAATTATTTTTTCTCCAGAAGAATTAACGCAATGCTTAAAAGAAAAAGATTTGCCGAAAAATTCATAATGGCTGAGGGCAATGAACCCAATAAGGGGCCAGTAAATTTAGAAACCACAGCTATAACGAGAATAATTATTCCCACTATTAAAGATATAATCCCTAAATTCTTCATCGAACCACCTCCTTTTTGTCTTTGTTAAGAATATTAGCATATGAGGATTTCTTGTCAAGTGCTGATTTTGATGATATATTTAAAAAAGAATTATGTTTAGAATATTAATAATTGTGGTCATATTTATGGGTGTAGAGAATCCTCCCCTGCTTTTTTCCTCTTCTCCCAAAAGAGGATTTATAATCTATGAAAATCCCGAAGTGAAGGAAAGGGTAAAGGCTAAAAAAACTTTTACTCCGCCTCAGGTAGACTACGAGGAGGAAATTAAACCTTTGGAGCATACTACTAATAACCTCCGGAAGAAAACTTTACGGGTGTTGACGGTTGAAGAATTAGAAAAAATATCCCAAGAAATTCTTAGAATACAAAAAGAAAACCAGGCGTTAAAAGAAAAATTGCATTTCTTAAGGTTATACTTCCTTAACCTCTATCAAAAACAAAAGGAAATAGTTAAATTTCAACTCCCTGTAAAAGAGTTTGGCCAAAATTACAATACAACATTCACTAAGACCTATATAGTAAAAAAAGGAGATACCCTCTGGAGCATTGCGGGGAAGAAGAAGGTCTACGGCGACCCTTATAAATGGCTACTTCTTTACCATGCCAACAGAGACCAGATATATGACCCAGATATTATCTTTCCCGGGATGGTACTCCTCGTTCCTTATATCCAAGAAACAATATTAAAAGATGAAAATAAAAGATAACATCCCCGCCCTTCTTGTCATAATTATTATATCATCCGGCGTACATGCATTCTCCCAATCAAAGTCATTGCCCCAGACGGCCCTGGAGATAGAACTTGCCCAGCGAGCAGAAACGATGATAGAAAAAATTGTTGGTAAGGAAAGGGCCTTGGTCAAAGTGAAAATAACGTTATCCACACCCAAAAGAACCTCCGCTACCGAGAGGGCCGTTCCGCTCAGAAATTTAACGGGAGTAATACCTTTAGAAGAACCCTCTGAACAGACTCCTTATTCTCTATATCCTGCCATCAAAAGGATGAATGTAGAAGTTTTTATTGATAACACAGTAGAGAAAAGCAAAATAGAGGAAGTGAGAAAGAAACTTCCAGCATTGTTAGGAATGAATTTCTCCAGAGGCGACACTCTTCAAATCATCCCCCAACCCTGGAAAAAAATCACTCCTGAGGATACCGGTTTAAAGCAAATCCAGATATTAAAAAAGAACCTCACCCTTATTGCCGTGACAGTGGGATTATTTCAGGCCTCTTAATAATATATATATGGAGAAAATATTTATCTACACAGGAAAAAGGAACCTCTACATACAAAGAATTGGTTCAAACCCTTAGCGAAAAGTTCTCAAATGTGGACAATATCCTTGCTGATATTGGTCAAATATTGAAAGGTACCACCAGAACCAACGAAGGTGCTGTAAGAAGAATCCTCGAAGAAATAAGGGAAGTTTTAGATATGTCCAAGGTCAGGACCGATGTAATATTAGAGGAAATAAAAGACCATCTCTCTAGAATAGCCTTGGGCCAAGGCGGAGAAGGTGGCAGTGGTGGAACTGGAATGACCCAACAAGTAGGTTTAGCCGATGCTTTATATCAAGCAGTATCCCAAGTATCAGAACAGATCAAAGATAGCTCAGGAGGAAAAGGCGAAGTTCTAGGGAAAGAGGCTCTAGAAGCTTTGAATAAAATAAAGGAACTTCTGGAGAAAGAAGTAGAAACAACCCAAACCCCCCCTATGTCTGAATTAGATAAACCTTTCACCTATATAAACAGTTTAGGAGAACGAGAAATATTTCTACTCATCAGAGATGAATCTGAAAAATTAGCAGGAATCATTCTGGCCCACATAGACCCTCTCAAAGCCTCGAATGTGCTAAAGATGTTAGATATCGACAAGCAAACTAAGATAATAAGTGAAATATCCACTTTAAAAGAAGATGAAAATATTATGGAAGAAATCCAAGAATTCTTAAGAAAGAAAATAAGGGTAATAAAAATGTATATGGACTACGAACCTCGAGAAGGATACCGAGCAGCGGCAGACTTACTGGGCAAACTCCCTTACAAACATCTACGCCAGATACTAGAGACTTTGCAAAGGAGGAATCCTGCATTAGTTAAAGAAATAAAAAGGTATCTGTTTACATTCGAAGATATTAAAAATATGGATGATAGATCCATTCAAGAAATCATAAAGGAAACTAATATAGAGACTTTAGCCTATGCCCTAGCAAGTTCTCCTGCAGACGTAAGAGAAAAAATCTTAAATAACTTCAGCCCTGAGATGAAAGAAAGTTTAGTTGAAGAGATTAATTCCTTAAAAGAAATCGTTGTTCCGCCCGAAGAATTTGAAAGTAAAAAATTAAAATCTTTCGAAGATATATTAAAAATGGAACCGCGGGTTATTCAAAAATTGATAAGAATATTGGACAGAAATACTCTCCGCTTAGCATTGAAAAATTCTCCTGAGGATATAAGAAATAAATTTTATGCCTCTATGACTGAAAGAGGCGCGGCTATGCTCAGAGAAGATTTAGATGTAATGCCTGGGGTGTCACATACATTAAGCAAGGAAGCGCAAAACAAAATCGTCGAAGAGACCAATAATATACTTATGCGTTCCATTATGGCTCAACAGGAAATAGTAGAAACTGCCAAACGTTTAGAAAAAGAAGGGAAGATATCTTTAGCGACTTAGTATGATAGAGTTGACTAAATTCGATGGAAGGAAGATATTTGTGAATGCCGAGTTGATACTCTCTATAGAGGAAAAACCTGATACCATAATAACCCTCACTACAGGTGAAATATTTACTGTAAGAGAAAAAGCCAAAGAAATAGTGGAAAAAGTCATAGAATATAAAAGGCGCGTAAAACAGACTAATATCTAATGAACAACCGCTTTCTGAGCCTGCTGGGAATATTGCTGGGATTGGGGTTCATAGCGTGGGGAATATTAATAAAAGGGGGAACCTCAAACCTAAAGTCTTTTCTCGATCCGGCCTCTCTCATACTTGTATGCGGAAGCAGTTTCGCAGCCTTACTCATAAACTATCCCTTAAAGGAAATCGTAGAAAGTTTCAAGGGAATAAGATATCTTTTTAAGAAACTTCCCTTTTCCCCCCAGGAAATGGTAGAGATTTTGGTTCGGCTTGCCATCCGTGCCCGTAAAGAAGGCTTCCTCTCTCTAAGAGAAGAAAGAAACAGCGCTATGCCTCCCCTCTTGGATACGGGATTAGGACTGGTAGCCGATGGGACAGATTCTGAAACCACCCGCAAGATACTGGAGACTTACATGGACTCTATATCAACATCTTTGAGCATACAAGAACGTATATGGAGGGATCTGGGAGTATACTTTCCTATGTTCGGGATGATGGGAACAATTATTGGATTGGTCCTGATGCTAAAAGGCCTGACTGACCCCTCCACCATTGGACCGGCTATGGCCCTGGCTCTTATAACTACCTTCTACGGCCTGTTATTTGCAGGGATTTTTGCTCTGCCTATAGCAGGAAAAATAAGAAAGTACAGCGAGGAATTGCTTCATCTCAATGAATTAATATTTGAAGGGATAATGGCCATCCAGGCAGGAGATAATTCCCAAATAGTAGAAGAAAAATTAAAAGCGCATCTTCTGAAGAGATGAATAAATCCAAAAGCAAAGCACAATCTCAATTAGAGAAAGACTGGCCCCCAGGGTGGTCAGTAACTTTTGCAGACATTACGACTCTGCTTATGAGCGCCTTTGTCCTGTGGTATGCCCTGACGGCTGCCAAATATCCACCAGAACTTTTAACTATAAAAAGAATCGAACAGATGACCGCTGAAGACATAGAAAGATATCTGGAAACTCTGGATAAAAAAACTCTCCCTCAAAAGATTGTTAAACAAATAAAAGAACTCACCTCTCAACAGAAAGAAGCCATAGATGAAGCCGGAATTATTCAAACTCTAAAGAAAGAAATAGACAAAACCATTGAGCATTTAGGATTAGAAACCCTGGTAAAGACTCAGACTACATTTCAGGGTGTAAAGATAACTACCCAGGAACCCCTCTTATTCAAGGAAGGGGATTTCTATATACCTTCTTCCAAAAAAGAATTATTGAAAAAAATTCTTATGCCCTTAATTAAATCGGAAAAGGAGTTCAATATAGAGATAAGCGGATACACAGACGACAAGCCTATAAATCCTTATAAGAAATTCCTTTACCGAGACAATTTCGAACTTTCTGTAAAAAGGGCAGAGAGCGTGGCTAGATTCCTCACCAAAAAATTAGGAATACCTGCCCAGAGCATATCAATTACGGGCTACGGCCCCCTCAAGCCAATTTTCCCCAACATCTCTGAAGAATATCGCAAACTCAACAGGAGGGTAGAAATATATATTTATATACCTCCTCCCACAACCATTAATAAAGTGAAATGAAAAACAGAAAGAGAACTTTAAGTTTTGGGGGTGGACTCCAGGAAAACTGGCCCCCCAAGTGGTTTTTCTCCTATGCGGACGTAGCAGTCCTTCTTATGACCTTTTTTATGATTCTGGCTACTATGCTCGCCCTTAATATCCCTGTATATGTATTGGCTGACAAAAAGATTCAAATTATTCAGCGAATGAAAGAAATGGAGTTAATGGTTAAAAGGTTGAATACTGAAGAAAGAAGGATATTGCGTCAATTGGAAGAACTGGAAACAGATTACGCCTACGCAGTTTTAGAATTAGATAAATTAGAAAGTATCTATAAAAAAATATATAAATATATAAATAATAAAGGGCTCGATAAATTATTAAAGATTAAAAAAGAACGTTGGAGAATAGAAATAGTGCCTGTTTCTCCTATATTGTTTGAGAAGGGCCAGACAAAACTTTCTTCTGAAGCAAAAGAGCTCCTTGACGAGGTAGGTAAATTTATAAAATCTATACCCTCAACAATATTCCTTGAAGGACGCGCGGATGGCTCTGAAAAGACAAGAAGATACCGTTCCTCCTGGGAATTATCGTGTGCGCGGGCTAACAAAGTGGGGCTTTATCTTATGAATAAATATAAGATACCTGTAGAAAAAGTAAACATGAAAGGCCTGGGTGAATATCGGCCCCTCCTCTCTAATAATAAACCCGAAAATAGCAGACTTAACCGTTCTGTAACGTTTAAAATTATACCCCTGGCAAAGGAGAAGTAGGCCCTTTTTCACCGTCCTCCTCTCTTCCCGGTGCAGAAGGATAAATATCCTCACCTTTTATAAGGGGCCTCTCTCCGGACTGAGGGAACTTTATTTCGGTGCCACGGGGCTTAATGTATCTTTCGACTATCTTCATTCCTGCGTAAAGCCCGGCCA
>CAYNIO010000003.1:0-23351 GCA_964397495.1 uncultured Planctomycetia bacterium | reverse complement strand
AAAACAAATATCACCAACAAAACTAAAATACTTATAGCAAATCTATTTATCCACTCTTCAACCCTTACTGAGATTCTTTTCTTGCGTATCCTCTCCAAAGCCAAGAATAAAAGATGGCCTCCATCAAGCACGGGGAAAGGAAGAAGGTTGAATATAGCCAGACTCAAGCTCAATAGCCCCAGGAGATTAAAAACTGCCGAAATTCCTGCGTGGACTGCCTCCTTAGTTATGTAATAAATCCCTAAAGGCCCTGTTACTGCCTCGCGCAAGGATAAAGTCCCGGTAAACATATAAAACAATGCCTGCAAAGTTATTCTGGTAAAGAAAAATAAAGTCCTGCCTGCCTCTAACACAGCCCTCTTCAGAGGGTATCTCTTGTAAACAGCCTTGCCTGAAGGGGTAATGCCTAAAAGAAATACCTTCTTAGGCCTCCCCCACAGATTCTTATATTCTTTAAGAGAGGGTTTTACCCTGAGAGTGAACACCTTCGAATCTCTTTTAATCTTAAGGTTGAGGGGTTCTCCTCTGCTTTCTAAAATCTTGCTCTGCAAATCCTGCCAAGAGTATATCTTTTCACCATTAATCTCAAGTATTAAATCTGAGGGTCTTAAACCTGCTTTGTGGGCGGGAAATCCTTCCAAAACTCTTCCCACGTGGGGCAAAAACTGGGGAAAGCCCAGAGTGAATACCAAAACAAAAAACAAGAAAGACAAAAGATAATTGAACAATGGCCCGGCTAAGATTATTCTGGCTCTTATGCCTGGACTTTGCGAAAGGTACTCATCTCTATTTCCCTTGAAACTTGACTCCTCATCTCCTGCTAACTTCACATACCCTCCCAAAGGCACTAAAGCCACCCCCACCTCGGTTTCCTTAATCTTTTTCTTAAAAACGGAAGGACCAAACCCTATGTAAAATTTCTCTACCCGCACCCCATGCAGGCGTGCCACAAGAAAATGCCCCCATTCATGCAGAACTATCAATATACAGATTATGAATATAAACACCAAGAGAGCCATTATCTTCTCCTTAAACCCGACAGCAAAGACCTCGCCTCATCTATAGCCCAATTGTAAGCACTGACTACGTCAGGGATTGTAGGCTTTGGGGCCGGCCTGTGTCTATTCAACACCTTCTCTATCACAAAAGGTATATCTAAATACCTCAGGCTGCCCCTTAGAAAATAATCTACACATACCTCATCGCAGGCATTAAACACGCAAGGGAAAGTCTTGCCCCTACGCCCTGCATCCAGAGCCAATTGTAAACCAGGAAATTTCTTAAAATCAGGCCTGCTGAAGGTTAAATTTTTAATCCTGGCTAAATCTAATTTTACAAAGTCTACCTGCCACCTCTGAGGGAAGGATAAAGCATAGAGTATGGGCAACCTCATATCAGCAGGGCTCATATAAGAAAACATACAAGAATCCTTCATCTCTATTATGCCGTGAATTATTGCCTGGGGGTGGATAAGGATTCTAATATCCTCATAGGAAAATTTAAAAAGATAATGGGCCTCTATGGCCTCTAAACCTTTATTAATGAGGGTGGCGCTATCTACGCTAATCTTTTTTCCCATCTTCCAGCAGGGATGGCGCAAGACTTCTCTCACACCCACCTTTTTCAACTTAACCTTAGGCCAATTCCAAAAGGGCCCCCCTGAACAGGTAAGATATATTTTGCTAACCTCAACTCTATCCCAAGCCCTGAGGCACTGCCAAAGTGCAGAATGCTCGCTGTCTACAGGGATAATGGTGGAAGAGTACTTTCTTGCCTCTCTTAAGACCAAGTCTCCAAAACTTATCAAAATCTCCTTATTAGCCAGGGCAATAGTCTTAGAACTTCTAAGGGCTGAAAACAAAGCCTTATAACCCCCAAATCCAGGAAGGGCAAATACTACCATCTGTGCTTCTTTGAGGGACGAAAGCCTAAATAAGGCTTCTTCTGCGCAATACAACCTGCGGGAATCAAACTCTACATCTTTAAATTTCTTGCAAGAATATATTCCTACATACTTAGGTTTTAAAAGGCGTATCTGCTCATTTAATCTCTGCGTATTGCTTCCCGCAAGCAGTCCTACGACTTTAAATTTGCCAGGGAAACTCTTTATCACATCTACTACACTTCTTCCTATTGACCCTGTGGAACCCAAAATCGCAATATTCCTCATCTTAGAAGTGGATTATCTTAAGGAAAAGGTAAAAGGCTGGAGCAACAAAGATAATGCTGTCCAGAATATCTAAAACTCCCCCCAAACCTGGGAATATCCCTCCTGAATCTTTAACTCCACAGTCCCTTTTTATGAGGGACTCGCATAAATCCCCCAACTGCCCCAGGAACCCTATCATCACCCCGCTAAGAAGTGCCTGAGTTAAAGTGAATTCCATAAAATTTCTGCATAAAATAGACACCACTATACTGGCAACAAAAGCAGCCACAGCCCCCTCCCATGTCTTCTTGGGACTTATCCTAGTAATGAGGGGGCTTTTTCCCCACCTCATACCCACAAGGTAAGCAATAGAATCCGCACACTTAACTATAATAATCAGACCCAAAAGCAAATACCCCCCAGAGGCAAACTGCCTTATGCGGACCAAGAAACTCAAACACCAAGAAATATAAAATATCCCAAAGACCGTCGTAGAAATCCCTATAGTTGCCTGGTGGTTGGAACGCCTCAAGAACTGAAGAATAAAAAGCAAGATTAACCCTATTATCATAAACAGAAGCTGAACCTCTACTGTAAGCTTGAACCTCAAAAGAATAGAGAGGGGTATAAGAACCCCTACGCCTGTTCCAAATATCTTAAAAGCGTAGATACCCCTCTTCTCCAGCATAGAGAAGAATTCTACTAAGCCCAAAGAAATAAACAGGGCAATCATCAACCCTGAACTCCAGTAGTTAAACGTGCTCAAGAATACTGTTGTTCCTAATAATATGCCGCTTACTACCCTTTTAACCAGTAACTTTTCCAAATCGTCTCTCCCTTCTTGAATATTCCTCTATAGCCTTCTTTAACTGAAGACGGCCAAAATCAGGCCAGCAGACCTTGGTAAAATAGAGTTCAGTATAACTTATCTGCCAAAGGAGGAAATTGCTAATCCTCAACTCCCCTGAAGTCCTAATAAGAAGGTCGGGAGAAGGTAAATCAGCGGTATAAAGATAATGTGAAAAAACTCCAAGACTAACATCCTCCAAAGAAAGTCTCCCCTCAAGCACATCCCTGCAAAGCATCTTGGCTGCATTTACAATCTCCTGCTGAGAGCCATAACTTATGGCTAAATTAAGGACGAAGTCTTTGTTGCCGGAAGTTAACTCCTCTGAACGCTTAATCTTATCCTGAAGTCTTTGAGGCAACATATACCTCTCGCCTATAACCTTAAGCCGCACTCCATTTTTCTTTAGGTTATCTATCTCCCTCTCAAGAAAATTATCCAAGTGATTCATAAGAAAATCTACTTCTTTGGGGGGCCTATTCCAGTTTTCTGTAGAGAAACAAAAAAGCGTAAGGACCTTAACCCCCAGTTTTTGGGCATACTCGGCAATTTTTTTCACATTGTTTATGCCTCTACGGTGCCCCTCAAACCTAGGAAGACCCCTCTTCCTTGCCCAACGGCCGTTCCCATCCATAATGATGGCTATATGTTCAGGAATCTTCATCCAAAATTATTTTGTTTTAACAGCTCCCAGAATATAAGAAGGTTCAAGGGTGTGGTCCCGGTAATCTATATTAGGAAAGATATTATTCCTTGCCTCAAGAATTCTTAAAAACTCCTCATCCACGGCGGCACACTTTAAATCCTCATAGAGCTTAGTAAAATTCAAAAGGTGCTCCTTGATGCGCCTTACTGCATATTCTACGTGGGTGCGGCAGGCCATAATGAAAGGCCAATCTGAAGAATAAGCCAGAAGAAGTTCTCTTAAAGCCTGGTTTAAAGCCCTCCTCAATACCCCTTGAGAATGAGGATAAATCTCCACCAATTCCTCCATCCTCTGGGAAGCCATATGAAGGTGAGGATATATCCAATCATTACAACCCTGCAACCATACCTCGTGATACCCCTTCCAGCCCCAAGAGGACTGACAGGGAGTTATAACCTGGTTCTTAGGATTCTCTTTAAGGTACTCGCTGCAGGAGATGAGTTTTATCTTATCCTGATCGTAATAGAGTTTTTTTATCAGAAACTCCAACCAAGATGGCCCTTCAAACCACCAATGCCCAAAAAGCTCAGCATCATAAGGAGCCACGATTACAGGCTTCCTCTTCAAAGCATTATACAGATATTCTGCCTGCAGGTGCCTGCAAAACATAAAGTGCCCTGCGTGGATAGCCGCCTTTTCTCTGGCCCTCTCAGGAAGATATATCTCCTTGTATTCACTCTTCCCTGTGATGCGGTAATACTTTATCCCTGTAGGTATTCTTGTCCCATCAGGATTTATGTAGGGCTTTACGTAGTCAAAATCCAAATCAAACCCTATATCCCTGTAAAAATCTCTGTAATCGTAATCGCCAGGATAACCTTCAATCGAAGACCAGACCTGGCGTGAGGTCTCCACATCCCTGCCAAAAGCAGCAACCCCTGTGCCCCGACAGTATACAGGAGCGTAGACGCCGTATTTAGGCCTTGGGGTGCCGTGAAGAATACCATGGGTGTCGAGAAAAAAGTATCTTATGCCCTCCTCTTTAAGAAAGTTGTCCAATCCTGGAGTATAACCACATTCAGGAAGCCACATCCCCTGAGGTCTGCGTCCAAAAACCTCCTGAAAGTATTTTATGCCTACTCTAATTTGGGCCCTTACAGAAGAAGGACAAACTGCCCCAAGAGGCAAATAGCCATGGGTAGCAGAACAGGTAATCAGTTCCAAAACCCCCTTCTCTTCTAACTCCTTAAAAGCCAAGGTTAAATCCCTGTTGTACCTCAAAAAGGTATCCCTTGCTTGGCAGAAAAGATTAAGATACATAAGGGCTAGTTTCTGGAAATGAGGTTCCCAACGGGTACGCTCTACCTCCTTATGCCCTAAATCTATGAGCCTCTCTATGTGCCGCAGATACCTTGCCTGCAAGAGTTCATCTTTAAGCATGCCTATGAGGGTAGGGGAAAGAGAGAAGGTTATCTTGAATTTTACATTTTGCTCTGCAAGTTTCTGGAATGTCTGAATAAGGGGGATATAACTTTCAGTTATGGCTTCATATAGCCAATCCTCTTCTAAAAACTCCTCTGCCTCCGGGTGCCTTACATAAGGAAGGTGCCCATGCAAGACTATACATAGATAGCCTATGTGAAAATCCTTTGCTCCAGCCACAGTATTATTTAGTTTAAAGCGTCTTCCTTGTAATTAGAGGAGTAATCTTCCTCGTCTCCAATCTGTCCGGGGACTGCGCCTCCACAGGAATGGTCTGGGTACCATCCGGAAGGAAGAACCTTAAAGAAAAGGTCCCGTCTTTCCTTAAGGGTATCTCTTTGCCCTGAACCTTAACTTTGGCTGCGGGCTCAGTTCTACCATAGAGAATCAATTCTGTCCAGACCTCCAAGAAAAACTGCCTCTTCTGTTTTCTCTGCAAAACACCTGAAGCCAACTGCCCAGAAAACATCCCTGAAGGAAATATTTCCTGATAACGTTTTTCAAAAATCTCTTTTCCTAAAGGGGAACTTGACCTTTCACCTACAGAAGCAGCATACATCTTTAAAAAATCCTCCCAGGGAGAATACCACTCTTCATCCGTAATCCAAGAAGGATGAGCAGAGGGGCAGTGCACAGGATTGGAACGCAAAATGGTAAAAAACCCAAATTCTCCTTTCAATCCTAAATCTACGCACCAACTCCTGCCATCTCCAGGAAGATTTATATACCAGTTGCGCGCCCCTATATCTACGGGAATATCGAAATAAGAATGGGCGTTTCTTCCATTAAAGATGATATTGCTTATATCGTAAACCCTCAAAACAAATTCTACATTGCTCAAATCCTCAAGATTGAGTTTGCGCTTCGCCTCTTCTAATTTAGAAGGGGCAAGCTCCCAATAGCAGAATATCCACCAAGGGTCTCTGACCATAAGAACTAATCTTTCCTTGCCATAGGATGCTGGCAAATCCCTAAGGACAGTCCTAAACTCCCTTGCAGGAGTAGAGAACTTAGGAAAACTTTCTTGCTGAGGCAAATCTTTCGGGGGAGATTTTCTTGTATCGACTTGGGCAGACTTTTTGCTAATAGTCTTCTTTCGCCCCAGTTTAGATGCCAGATTTCTAACATTTAATAATTTTACCCTTTTCCTCAAAGAGGCCTTCTTCTTTTTTAACACCGAGGTTAATCTCTTTTTAATACTCCTCAAAGATTTCCTCTTCATAACTGCTCCTTTTTAGGGTGCCCCCTGGGAAATCTTCTCTTTAAGCTTTTTATTCTCTAAAAGGAGGTCCTTCATATCCTCCTCCATCTTTTTCTTAAGAATCTCCAGCCTCTCTAACTGCATACGCAATTTCTCAAGGCTGCTTTGAACCTCAACCAACTGAGATTTTAATTTCCTGTTTGACTCCTCCAGGGAAGAAACCTGCTCCCTGAGTTGGTCCCTCTCCCTCTTTGTTTTATCCAACGTTTCCTCAAGTTGCATCTTCTTAACCTCTTCCGCATTAAGGGTCTTGGATTTCTTCCAAAGGTTGAAACCTAAAACATAAACTACAAATCCTAATAAAATAACTAAAATTACCAAAACGGTAATAAAAGGGTATTTTCTTAAAATCGACATCTAAAACCTCCTTACTTTTTAAGAATTATTTGAAATTCCCTGACTCTGAGGGAATAATCTCCTCTTCTACAGAAATCTCCTTTTTCTCTATCTTCTTAAGCTCCTCAGGGAGGATTACTATCTCTACCCTTCTGTTTTTGCTTCTTCCCTCGGAAGTCTCATTTGAAGCCACAGGTTTATACTCGCCAAAACAGGAGGCATGCAGTCTTTCCGGCTCCACTCCTCTCTGCTCAAGGTAATGCAATACGCTTAAAGCCCTAGCACAGGACAATTCCCAATTAGATTTCCATCCAGAATATTTTATGGGCTGGTTGTCGGTATGTCCCTGAATCTCTACATAACGGTCAGGCACCTGCTCTACAATGATTTTAGAAACCTTGTCCAGAATCTCAAGGAATTGAGGTTTTAATTCTGCCTTGCCTGAGTCAAAAAGAACCTCTGTCAATACACTGACTACCAAACCTCTTTTTTCCATGCTTACCTTAACCTGACCTTCCTGAATTTCGCTTTTTAGTTTCTCTTCAAGGAGTTGCTTTGTCGCTTCTAAATCATTAAGCCTTGATTCTAACTCTTTTATCCTTTCAATATCTGAACGCCTCCCTTTCTGAAGAACTACGGCACAGCCTCCTAAATAGAAACTAAAAGTTATTATTAGCAGGGACTTAAAGAAACCCCTCCTCATCCTGCACCTCCCTTTTTCAAGGGTAATTTACTACTTTTAAACTAAAAGTCAAGCACTCCCTACTTTACTAAGGTATGGGTTATTACCAGCCCTGCAAAGACGATAGAAACCATAGACATAAGTTTTATTAATATATTAAGAGAGGGGCCAGAGGTGTCTTTGAAAGGGTCTCCTACAGTATCGCCTACCACTGCAGCCTTATGAGGCTCTGAACCCTTGCCTCCGAAATTGCCTTCCTCGATGTATTTCTTAGCGTTATCCCAACTACCACCGGCATTAGCCATCATTATTGCCAAAACAAAGCCTGCGCCCAGAGCGCCCACAAGAAGCCCCACCACAGAACTCAAACCAAATATCAAACCCACGATTATAGGAACTATTATAGCCATAAGAGAAGGCGCAATCATCTCCCTCTGGGCTGCCTGGGTAGTTATCTTAACGCAGCGGGAATAGTCAGGTTTGGCTTTCCCCTCTAAAAGCCCCTTGATCTCCCTAAATTGCCGCCTCACCTCTTCTATAATGAAAGAAGCAGTTCTGCCCACAGCGGAGAGGCTTAAAGAACAAAACAAAAACGGCATCATAGCACCTATAAATATCCCTATGAGCAAAGTAGGATTCAAAAGGGAAAGGTCCATTTTTATATTCTGAGACATCCTCACTGCCTCTTGAATTACATGGTCTCTGTAAGCCACTATTAAAGCTAAGGCAGTTAGGGCTGCGGAGCCAATGGCAAACCCCTTTCCCGTGGCTGCGGTAGTATTTCCCAAAGCGTCTAATTGGTCAGTGCGTTTCCTCACCTCAGGCCCAAGGCCGGACATCTCAGCATTCCCTCCGGCATTATCTGCGACTGGACCGTAGGCATCTGTAGCTAAAGTAATTCCCAGGGTAGAAAGCATGCCTACTGCAGAAATACCTACGCCATACAACCCCATACCAAAATCCTTAAATCCTCCAGAGGCAGCAAAGCTTCCCAGAATAGCCAGAGCCACAATTACCACAGGAAAAGCCGTAGAAAGCATACCTACAGATATACCCTCAATGATTACTGTGGCTGCGCCTGTAAGGGCTGCGTGAGAAAGTTTCCTTGTGGGGCGATAATTGGAAGAAGTAAAGTATTCTGTAGAGAATCCAATAATTACTCCTGCAACAAGCCCCAGAATTACAGAAACCCATACGCCAAGATACTCTCTCCCCAGGAGAAAATAAACAACAAGAAAAGAAAATAAAGCCACAAGCACAGAGGCTCCATATATCCCTTTTCTTAAGGCCTGCAAAAGCGATTTCTGCGTAGCATCTTCTTTTGTCCTAATAAAAAAGAAACCTGCGATGGAAGCGAATATCCCGCAGGCAGCCATTATCATAGGCACCATTACTCCTCCCATGCCCAGACCTGCGGCTGCTGCCAGGGTCATAGTGGCTACAATAGAATCTACATAAGATTCGTAAAGGTCTGCCCCCATACCTGCTACATCACCTACATTGTCTCCTACCTGGTCAGCAATTACTGCAGGATTGCGGGGGTCATCTTCAGGAATCCCAGCCTCGAGTTTCCCTACAAGATCAGCACCAACATCTGCGGCTTTGGTATAAATACCTCCTCCTAACCTAGCAAAGAGCGCCTGAGACGAAGCCCCCATCCCAAAACAAAGCATAGTAGAGGTTATAGCACTGAATTTATCTATTCCCGAAGCAAGATGGTGAAACGAATAATACCACTCAAGGATGAAATACCATATAGATAAATCTACTAACCCTAAACCTACCACCATAAGCCCCATAACCTGACCGCTGGACATAGCAATGCGCAAACCCCGGTTGAGGCTGTGCTGACAGGCAAAGGCAGTGCGTGAGGAAGCATGGGTAGATATCCACATCCCAATAAAACCACTTAAGGCAGAAAAGAAACCTCCGGTCAAAAAAGCAAAAGGAACAAAAACAACTAAATATCCCTTAAATACCAAAAACAAAAGAATAATAAATACCGCAGCAAAGAATATGCCTACCACCTTATACTGTTGTTTTATATAGGCAAAAGCCCCTTCCCTCACATAACGGGCAATAGACTTCATGGTCTCGCTTCCTTCGGACTGGCGCAATATCCACCTTATCAAGACAATGCTGGTAATAATAGCCAGACCTGCTCCCAGAGGCGCTAAGAATATTGCCTTATCCATACCTTCTCCTTTCTCAAACTAAAAACATGCTCTTGCGAAAAGACCCAAAAGAAACAAATCTAACTTTTCTGCCAAGAGAATCTTCTATGAACTTAATATAAACCTGAGCAGAAGAGGGAAGTTCTTTAAAACTCCTTGCATAGGGAGAAAGTTTTTCCCAGCCCCTAAATTTCCTGTAAACAGGCACTGCCTTGCTCCAAACCTCCTCGTCCCAGGGGAACTCTTTAAGTAGCTTTCCCTTGTATTTATAGCCCACGCAGATATTTATCTCCTTCAAACCACTGAGGACATCAAGTTTAGTAATTACTAAATCCTGCACCCCATTAATCATTACCGCCCTCTTGAGCATCACCAGATCCAGCCAACCGCACCTTCTGGCTCTGCCGGTAGTGGCTCCGTACTCCTCCCCCTTTTCCCTCAAATAATCTAAAACACCTGTCCTCAACTCTGTAGGAAAAGGGCCCTCTCCTACGCGGGTAGTATAAGCTTTAAAAACGCCTATGACTTTGCGGATATGAACACTCGATATGCCTGTCCCGCTCGAGGCCCCACCCACACTGGAATTAGAAGAAGTAACAAAGGGGTAAGTTCCAAAATCTATATCTAGGAATGCCCCTTGGGCTCCTTCCAAAAGAATCTTTTTCTTGTTTCTTATGGCCTCATTAAGGAAGCAAACAGTATCTGCAACAAACGGCCTTAGAACTTCTGCGTAATAAAGGTATTCCTCGTAAATCTTCTTAAAAGAAAAACCTCGGGATGCAAAAACTTTGGTAAACAAAAGATTTTTTTCCCGCAGATTATCCTGAAGTTTAACCCTGAATATACGGGGGTTCATTAAATCTACCATCCTTATGCCTAACCGAGAAAATTTATCTACATAGCAGGGGCCTATCCCCCGGCGGGTAGTGCCAATCTTCTGAATGCGCAACTTTTCTCTTAAGGCGTCCATTATGCGGTGATAAGGCATAATAAGGTGGCAATTGAGAGATATCTTGAAATTGCGTGGGCTTATTAAAACCTTCTGTTTCCTGAAGTTTTCTATCTCTTCTAAGAGAACCTTTGGGTCTACCACTACTCCGTTGGCGATTACCCCTACCTTCCCTTTGTAGAGGATGCCTGAAGGTACAAGGTGGAAAACAAACTTTTTTCCTTTAACCACCACTGTGTGGCCTGCATTGTTGCCACCCTGGAACCTCGCCACTATATCGCAGTCGCGGGCAAGGTAATCTATAACCTTGCCTTTACCTTCATCTCCCCACTGTAAGCCTACTACTACTTTAACCACCTTAAACCTCAGGAACCATAGTAAAAATTTTCTTGGCAATCTCGGGATGTTGAGCAATAAATCTCAATTCATCTTCAACTAGAGGTTTTTGATTGTGGACATTGGCAAATCTGACTAACTCCAGAATTTTATGAGCCTCTTTCTCGTCCTTAAAGGCTATTTCTAATTTCTCGTAAACATTCCTAAACCCTTTAATACCCGAATATTCTCCCACAGTAATCTGGCGGCCCGTCTCAATAACCTCTGGCTCGCCTCTGCCCAGTTCCTCAAAATCATAGAGTTCGTAGTTCCTTCTGTCTTTAAGGGCTCCATCAGCATGGATTCCAGACTCATGGGCAAAAGCATTTGCCCCTATGCCTGGCTGATTTATAGGAATGGGAATCCCAAACGCATAGGAAGCGTACTTACATATTTTCCAAGCCATCTTAAGGTTTATATGCTCATCTAACGGATATCCTTGCATGCCTGAACCGTATTTTACTGCTAAAATTACTGCCACCAAGTCTGCATTGCCTGCACGTTCGCCCACGCCATTTACGCAAGTATTTATGTAGGCATCGACGCCTGCATCTAAAGCGGCCTTAGCCCCGGCTAGGGATGTAGCCACCCCCATGCCCAAATCATTGTGGCAATGAACCTCTATGTCTATCTTTACCTTGCTTAGGAGGTAAGATAGCCTCTCGTATATGGAAAATGGAGTATCATACCCTAAAGTATCGCAATATCTTAATCTTCCTGCACCTGCTTCTTTGGCTGCCTGGGCAAATTCTACCAAATATTCCAAATCTGTGCGGGAGGAATCTTCAGCATTGACTCCAATACCTTCCACTCCTTGGGACTTAGCCAGAGAAGCAGCCTCCACCATAGACTTTATTACTCCCTGATAGTCGAGCTTGCCTTTAAATTTATGGGTTATCATTTGGGAAGAGGTGGATATAGAGAGATTCATATCCTTAATCTTAGGGACATTCTTAAGGGCGGTCTCTACATCGCCTTTGATAGCCCGCACCCAACCTCCTAACCTTATGCGAGAAAGAACACCCTTTTCTTTAAGTTCTAAGTTGGCATTAAGGTAATTCTTCTCGTGGACCGTTACAGGGAAGCCAAACTCTGACTGAAAAACCCCCATCCTGTCAAGGTAGAGATTTAACATCGTCTTCTGAAGTTTAGAAAGGCAAATCCTTGCAGTCTGCACACCGTCTCGGTTAGTGACATCAATGATATAAACCTTAGGCATAGTTACCTCCTCTTTAATTCCTCCAATATTTCTAAGACTTCGCTTTTACGTGTATTCTTGCTTATGCCAAAAATCTGGTTATTCTCTATGAGAATATAAGGGCCAGATGTTATCTCTAACTGCTTATTCAATTCTGTATTTTGGCGAAGGTAAGTCTCAGATTCTTTGGAATTGGCGCATTTTTTAACCTCCTGATAATCTATATTCAATCCCTGCAGGCAATCATCCCACCAGCTGCTCCAAGGATTTTTTGAGCGGCAGGCAAGATAGGAGATTATCCTCTGGGGATACTTTTTATATATACAGGCGAATCTTAAATCCTCCTCCTTTTCAGCAACTCCCCCCAGAGGAACGTCAAAGCCTTTATCCTTAAACTGGGCCAAAATGTGAAGGTGAATATCTAAATCCTTAAATTTTTCCTGGGTCTCTTTAAGAATATCTAAAAGAAGGGGCGTGGTCTCCTTGTCAAAAATGCTGAAAAATACGTCTATCCTGTGGGGAATTTTTTTTCTTCCCAGAAAATAAGCGCCCCCTGCAAATTGAGGCTTAACATAATAAAATTCCTTGCCCTTTACAATAAAATTTTTAAGCCTCTTAAATCCTGGCTCAGACTCAATCTTCTTCTCCAAGAAATAAGCAGGCAGGAGTTTGACCTTGAACTCTTTAACTAACCTTTTAGCCAGATCATCATTTTCATTTATCTTCTTTTCTACCAGCCCAGGAATTATCCCCTTTAGAACAGAAAATGTCCTGCGGGTATAACAAACCTGGCAACTTGAGGGCAATATTACCCAGAGTTTAAATTCCTGAGGCTCCTGGTACTGGCAACGCGCCTGCAGGGTTCCAGGGTTCACACATTCGCCACGCAACCCTCTCCTGTTGCATTCTCCGGCAGAGAAACAGCGGGGAAGCAAATCCTTTATATCCTGGTCTTCTGGTATCTTGCGGGATACAAAAATCTTTTCGTACTTATATTTTTTTGTATGGGGGTCTAGCGTGAAAACTCCCAATACCTTTCCCTGGAAGGAAGTTCTTACTATAGGTATGCCTTTATATTCCTCTAAACTCCTAAGATAAAACTCTCCAGAAGAAGAAACGACCACGTCTACAGAAGGAAACTCATCCAGAATGGCTTTCAACTCCTTGTCAGGCAGGGAAGAAACTAAAACCCTCAAAGATGCCGACTTAATTTCCTTCTTATCCAAAACCTCCCTCAAAGCCCTGAGGGGTTCTACATAACTCATCCTTTCCAAACCTGGAGGCAAAGAGGCCAGGGAGATAATAGCCACACTACCTGCGTCAAACTTTTTCAACACATAGGGCTTTATAAAACTTGCGCCCTTTATATTAGAGGAAACAAATTCTATGGATTCCCTCTTGGATAAGGACCTTAAGAACCCCTCACCGTAAAGAAACTCTTGCGCAGAAATACCCAAGGCATCATAACCCATATTCTTAAGCGCCCTGTAGAAGTATATGCTCCTTTTTTTGTCAAGCTCTACACCTTGGGAATGCTCATCAAATATCCCTCCAGCAAAATTACCTCCCCCGTCTATAAAAATGATGTTAGGGTATTTTTCTCTCAGTTCTTTAAAAACAGTTTCCCTTCTACTCAACCCTCCGCCTAAACTGGCAGGGCAGGTCCCACAGGAATAAAGGGCGCCGAAACTCGTTCCCGTGGCTACCAGGACAATATCTTTTGCTTTTAGGCTGGTCGCAAAAAACAATGTTAATAAAATGCTGAAAACTGCCCTCAACATCAATGGATTAAAATTAAAACTGCGCTTAAGAACAAAAATAAACTCCCCATCAACACCTTTATGAGAAAATAATGTTTTTTCATAAACTCTGAAAATTCAGCACTGGTAATACCCCATAATCCCAGGAGAAAGACTATAACCAGTGGGAGAATAAACGCTATATTGTAGAGCAAAAGATACACTAACGCAAGTTTCCCGTAGGAAGAAGAGGCCTTCAGGATATACACAATTGTAGGCACATATACCTGGCCTGTGCAGGCTGATTCTAATACGGCTATCCAGAAACCCAGAACTAAAGAAAGCAATAATAAAATTAATGCACCCCCTCTCCTTCTCAAGAATTTAGTAATGCTTAACTGAATCTTATTCTTAATACTTTGGGGGAGATGGGTTCTGGCTTTACTGTAATCTTTGGTTCTCAAGAAAACAAACGCATCATAAAAATTATAAAAAGAGAAAACCAAAGCCAATGCTCCTACAAAGGTATAAAAAAGAGCGTAAAGTTGCGGATAAAAAGGAATGTGCTCTAAAGTCTTTATAATGCCCAAACCTAACCCTAAATAGGCAAGGAATACCGCGAAGATAAACCCTGTCCCCGAGGTCCAAAGAAATCTTTTTTTATACCCGCAGGACTTCAAGAAGATTATAAAAAACACGATGACCGTAAAGGCGCAAGGGTTTATCCCGTCTATCAACCCTGCAAATAACACAATCCCAGCATTAAAACCCTTAAACCTCTCAAAGAAAGAACTCCCTTGAGGGCGAACTAAAGAATACACATCTATCTTAAAGTAAGGATTCTGGGTGTCGTTGCTGTAAAGATAGATGTAGCGTTTCACTTCTCCGTTGTAGCCGGTGGTATTAAAAGAAAAATAGAGTTCACGCAAGGCATAAGGGAGAATCTCAAGGGGAAGAGGTGGACCTAAAAACTTTAAACAGCCACAGGAATGTTTTACCCCCTTTATAATTAAAGGGCTGTCTCCCTCGTTTGAAACCTTAAGCGAAAATTTTATTACCTTGCCTTCAGCAAGTCTCCCTAAATTTATATTCCTGGGGCAGTACAGACGCGCCTTGCCCCAAGCGTTTGGAACAACAACCAAAAAAAATACTAACCAAAGAAATATCTCCCTCTTCACAGTTTAATGACCTTGGCATCAATTACAAATCCTTGGGATTTAATCTCATCCAGAACTTTATCAGGAAGGGGACTGTCAATATTGAGAATGGTTAGGGCCTCTCCTCCAGGGGTTTTCCTTCCAAAAGTCATGCCAGCAATATTGATACTATTTCTTCCCAAAATAGTACCGAGGCTCCCTATAACTCCAGGTTTGTCTATATTGGAGATAACGAGTATCCAGCCCTGAGGTATGGCCTCTACATAAAATTCATTTATCTTTACAATCCGAGCCCGATTGCTGGCGAAAACTGTCCCCACCAACGTAAGTTTCTCCTTCTCAGACTCCAGCACTACACTCAAGGCACTGGCAAACTCTTCGTCCTGAGGAGATTTGCTGATTTTAACCACCAGGCCCCTCTCCTGGGCAATCTGCAAAGAGTTCACATAATTCACATTCTCCTCCACTATAGGTGTAAGAAAACCTTTGAGTACAGAAAGTAAAAGCGGCTGGGAATCAAATTCTGAAATCTCCCCCCAGAAGCCTATCTTTATCTTCTTTATCCTGCTGCTTATTATCTGGGAACCAAAAAGGCCCATCTTTTCTCCTAACTCAATGTAAGGCCTGATGGTCTTCAGAAGTTCTACATCCATAGAAGGGAAATTTACAGCGTTTCTTATGCCTTTACTCTTGAGGGCGTCGGCTACACAATGGGCAATCTCTATGGCCACATTTACCTGGGCCTCCTGGGTAGAAGCACCCAGGTGGGGAGTAAACACGCACCTTTGAGAAAACTCCCGTAAAGGCCAATCAGGGGGAGGAGGCTCCTCTTCATACACATCCAAACCTACCCCTGAAACCTTACCCTCCTTCAAAGCCTTATAAAGTGCCTGCTCGTCTATTATTCCTCCTCTGGCACAATTTATAATCTTCACTCCATCCTTCATAAGAGAAAATTCCTTTTCTGATATAAGATGTTGGGTATCTTTGCTTAAAGGCGTATGGATGGTGATGATGTCTGCGTTCTTTAAAACATCTTCGAAACTCACCAATTTAACCTCGCTCTTTTTGGCAATATCCTCAGAGATGTAGGGGTCGTAGGCTATAACCTTCATCCCAAAGGCCAAAGCCCTTCTGGAAACCTCCCTGCCGATTCTTCCCAATCCAATTACCCCCAGTACCTTTCCGTATACCTCTTTGCCCATAAATTTCGAGCGCTTCCATTCCCCCTTAAGAAAACTCTGCCAGGCCTGGGGGATATTTCTCTTCAAAGCCAGAATTAAAGCCCACGTATGCTCGCAGGTAGAAATAGTATTTCCTCCTGGGGCATTCATTACAATTATCCCCCGGCGAGAGGCAGTATCTATATCTACATTATCAAGGCCCACGCCTGCCCTGCCTATAACCTTAAGGGAATTAGCGCTCTTTATAACCTCGGAAGTCAACTTTGTCCCACTCCTTATAATGATGGCATCTACATCCTTTATAAGTTCCTTCAATTCATCTTCAGAAGAAGGACGCTTGTCTATAACCTCAAGGCCTTCCTCTTCTAAAACCTTTATCCCCTCAGGAGCCAGTTTATCGCTTATTAGAACCTTCATAAAGCACCTCCAAGAATTTAGATACCAACACCCCAGGCTTTATGCTAAATCCTAATTTTTTTAAACCCTTTTCCAGATAATAAAGCCCGCTGAGCAACTCATTCTCATCTATATAACCCATATGAGCTACCCTGAATATTTCTCCTTTAAGTTTTCCCTGGCCTCCAGCCACAGAGACGCCGTATTCCGTCCTTAACAGCTTCACCAACTTCTGGGAATCTACAGGAGACTTAACCGCAGTAACCGCCTGAGAAGGGCTGCGAGAAAGAATTTCTAAACCTACATTTTTAAAAGACTCCCTTAAGGCACTGGCGAAGATTCTGGCCCTACCAAACAGCTTCTCTACTCCCTGCTCGAGAATTAAATCCAGAGCCCTGTTCAACCCTCTCACCAAGGAGACTGAAGAGGTAAAGGGGGTGTCAGTCTTACCATAAGACTTAAGGTGCTTCTTGATGTCAAAATAATAATGCGGCAAATCCGACCTCTCTAAAAACTGTTCTGCCTTGGGGCTTAAGGCAATAAACCCTAGTCCTGGAGGAAGCATCAGGCCCTTCTGGGAGCCGCAGACTACGACATCTACTGCCCACTCGTCCATATAAAGAGGGTCGGAGAGGAGTCCGCTTATGGCATCCACTATCAGGATGGCATCCCTGTTTTTAAGAACACGGGCATAACCCTGGATATCGAATACTGTCCCTGTGGATGTCTCGCATAAAGTAGAGAATACCGCCCGGATATCCTTTTCTTCAGACAACACCCTCTCCAACTCTTGCGCAGAGAAGGCGTCTCCCCATTCTACCTTCTTGCGAATAACATTCTTGACGCCGAAACTGGACAAAATCTCCCCCCATCTTTCGCCAAATTTGCCTCCTTCGATGACTAAAACCTTGTCGGCTGTGTTTACAAAGTTGCTTACTGCTGCCTCCATAGCACCTGTGCCTGAAGAAGAAAACAACAGTACCGGCCTTTGAGTAAAAAATATCTTCTTCAGTTTGGAGAAAACCTCCCCCAAGATGGAAACATACTCATCGGTACGGTGGTGGATTATAGGTCGGGAGATCTCTGCCAGAACTTCAGGGGGGATAGGTGTTGGTCCAGGAGTAAGAAGAACCTTCTTCTTCATTGTTTCTCTCCTCCTTTCAATTTAAGGGATTCTATTACTTCATCTATTAAACCGTAATCTTTGGCCTCATAAGAAGTCATAAAGTAATCGCGGTCGGTGTCTCTCTTTATAACCTCTATATCCTTGCCTGTATGAAAGGCAAGAATTTCGTTAATTTTCTCCCGCAGTCTCAATATTTCCCTTGCCTGGCGGGATATATCTTCAGCCTGCCCTTGGACTCCTCCCCAAGGCTGGTGAATAAGGATGCGCGAATTAGGCAGGGCGTAGCGCTTCCCTTTAGTACCCGAACTCAATAAAATTGCTGCCATGCTGGAAGCCTGGCCTACACAGTATGTAGCCACATCGCATTTGACAAATTGGATAGTATCATAAATTGCCAACCCCGCAGTTACAGAGCCTCCAGGAGAATTTATATAAAGATTTATATCTTTAGTAGTATCCTCCATCTGGAGATACAAGAGTTGGGCAATTATAAGGTTGGAAACATGGTCATCTATGGGTGTGCCTATAAATACTATCCTGTCTTTAAGCAGACGAGAATAAATATCGTAGGCACGCTCAACTCTTCCCGTGTGCTCAATGACCATAGGTATAAGTGTTTGCATCTTCATATCTACCTCCTTTTATCTATCTATAACTTATATCTGCCCAGGAAAGAAGGAGAGGCAGGACTGCATCCTCCAAAGATTTTCCCTGAGTATCTATATTCTCCTTACGGGCTATGGCTTCAAGAATTAGATGAAACTTTATATTATTCTCCATAATAAAGCGTGTTCTCTCCTCCAGGTCCTTGCGCACTTTGGAAATATCACTATCTGCCACATTGCGGGATTTAAGGTCTGCTATCTGTTCCTCTACTGCCTTTCTGCAGGATTCTTCAAGCAACGTGTGAGGGACTTCGACATCGTTCTTGTTGACAAGGTAATCCATTATCTGGCTGCGCAATTCTACAAGGCGGTTGTTAAACTTGGTGGAAAAAATCTGAGACTCGACAAACCTCCTCAACTCCTGAGAATCAAGGCAGCCTAAACTCTTAAGAAACATCTTTTCTCCCTGGTCTTCAGACAGCTCTATCTTCTGTATTTCCTTAAAGCCTTTCTTAAGATTGTCTATTATCTTGTCTATCTCTTCTTTTTTCACCTCTAAAATCCTGGTTTTCAAAGGTATGTTTCTGTAGTCCTTAACCTCGAATTCAGGCTTAACTTCAAAACTTAAAGAAAAACTGAAGTGCTCCTCTTCCAACTGGATATCCTTAACCTTCACCTCTGAAAGCGGCAAAAGTCCGTTTTCTTTAAGGACCTGCTCATATTTTTGGGGAATTACCTTTTCTATAAACTTCCTGCGCGCCTGGTCCTTAAACCTCTTCTCCAGAATATCCTGGGGTATATTGCCCGGTCTGAAACCAGGAATTCTTACCTCCTGAGACAACTGCCTGTATATATCCTTCCACTCCTTCCTCGTCTCTTCCTTGTCCAACTCTATCTCTATCTTCCTCAGCGTAGGTTTGGGTTTCTGAATCTTTATCTTCATAAGCCTACATACGGAAATTCTCACCCAGGTAAATTTTCCTGGCCTGGGGGTCTTCTATCAATTTTCGAGACTCTCCTCCTATCAGAATCCTCCCCTGGGCTATAAGGTAAGCCCGGTCAGTAATCTCTAATGTTTCGCGCACATTGTGGTCTGTAAGAAGTATACCTATGCCTTTGGCCTTGAGTTGCCTTATAATCTCCTGGGCCTCATCGACTACTATAGGATCTATACCTGAGAATGGTTCATCCAAAAGCAGAAAAGAGGGAGAACACACCAACGCCCGCGTAATCTCTAATCTTCTTCTCTCTCCCCCGGAAAGCGTGTAAGCCTTTTTCCTGCGCAGATGCTCAATATTTAACTCCCGCAATAGAGACTCGAGGCGCCTCTTTCTCTCTGAAAAATTCAAATCCAGAGTTTCCAGAACAGCCATAATATTTTCCTCCACAGTAAGCCTTCTGAATACCGAAGACTCCTGAGAAAGGTAACCTATCCCCAGAAGGCTCCTTTTATGTATGGGCAAATCGGTTATATCCTGGTTGTCAAAATAAATTTTTCCCTCTTCTGGGCTGAGCAACCCTACAATCATATAGAAGGTGGTGGTTTTGCCTGCACCGTTGGGCCCAAGCAAACCTACAATTTCACCCCGCTTAACCTGCAAACTCACCCCGTCGACGGCGGTATGCGCCCCAAAAGATTTCCTCAGATTTTTTACCTCCAATAACCTCATGGGGAAGACTTGCCCCTATCTTCAGTAACTATCAGAATCCTAGGTTCTCCCTTAAGGGTCAGTTTGCTGGTAGAAAAATCATATTCTGCCTCCTGGGCATAGGTTGTGGAATCAGGACGCACAATCTTCACATGGCCCTTGGCATAAACCTTGTTAATCTTTCTTGTCTGTGGCTCAAAATATAGGTCCATCCTGTCCGCATAGATATCTCCCTGAGGATCGCTCACCTTAACCTCCTTGTGCAAAACAGCGATGTTGTTTTTATAATCTATTTCCATAGGGCCTTTGCAGGTAATGTAAGTAAAAGTGGAATCTTCTCTCTTAAATTTCATAGTTATGTTTTTCTTAAATTCCATCTTCTGGGACGAACCCTCCTGAGAAAGGCCCTGGGCCTTTATAGATAACTCCTTCTCTCTTATATCTACATCCTTCTCTGTGGAGGCCAGTTTTTTGCGTGGAGACCAATACAGTTCCGAGGTCTTAAGAACCCTTCCCTGATTAAAAATTTCTACATCCTGCCTAAGAAGCATATCCTGTTTTTTTTTGTCAAGGACCGCCTCTTTGGCCCTGATTAAGGAAGGACCATCTTCATAGAGTTTCGCTTGGAAGATTTCCATCTTCACTTTGTCTTTGAGAATCGTGGCTGTGCGCGCCTGGACATCGTAAAGTTTAGAGCCTTTATTATCTACCCCTGAGAAGTGAAAATCCTCGATGAGTTCTTCGGTGTCCATCCCCATAAGAAAACAGGAACAAACCATAATAAAAAGGAGAACTCTCATCTCTATAAAAATTATCCTATATCAAGAAATTATCTGTATCCCTTAGGTCAAGCAGGCCTTCATGGAAACCTAACTTTAGAGCGTATTTTACCACCTCTTCATATTCTTGAAAAGTAATTCTTCTCTTGAGTTCTTTAAACTGGGATGCTTTAAAGTAAGGGTAATATTGCCTCATAATATTTATATAATTGGTAGTTCCTAAATTCTGGGCAATAAAATCAAGAATCTCAAAGGAACCAGCAATTCTGTTAGGAAGCACAAGATGCCTTATGATAAGTCCCCTGCAAGCCACACCCTCGGGGTCCTTCTTAAGAGGGCCTACCTGTCTGTGCATCTCCTTAAGAATTTCTCTTGCCGTAGGCCAGTATTCTGGCGCCTGAGAAAATTTTACAGCCTGCTCGTCATTGGAATATTTTACATCCGGCATATAAATATCTATTATTCCTTCCAGTTTCTTTATGACTTCCAACGACTCATACCCCCCGCAGTTGTAAACTAGAGGTACCCTTAAACCTCGAGGCACCGCCAGCAGCAGGGCCTCAAGTATCTGAACTATAAGGTGGGTAGGAGTCACCAAGTTAATATTGTGGCAACCCTCTCCTTGGAGGTAAAGCATCATCTCGGCAAGCTCCTGGGAAGAAACCTCCCTGCCTTCCTCCAGACAACTTATAGTGTAATTCTGGCAATACACGCATTTAAGGTTGCATCCTGAAAAAAATATGGTGCCTGAACCGAACCTGCCTACCAACTCCTTCTCTTCACCAAAGTGGGCAAAGAAACTTGAAACCTTAGCCCTTCTTCCTACTCCGCAAAAACCCCTCTCATCTTTGAGTCTATTGACTGCGCACCCTCGGGGACAGAGGTTGCACCTTGCCAAACTCTTCTGAAGACAAGACAATGCATCTTCAAGATATCCTCTATGGTAAGAGGCTATATAAACAGGAAGGTATCTAGAATTCTCTCCTCTATCTCTCATTCCTTTCACTCTAGAATTGTTTTTCTCTTAAAACTGAGGCAAGATAGTTAAAGGGAGTAATAAAGGTTTAGGGCTTCTCTCCATTTATTCTGAGACTTAAGGATTAATTCTGCCACTTCCCTTACTGCCCCAAAGCCTCCAGGAGTAGAGGTTGTATAGAAGGAAACTCTCTTCACCTCAGGGGCGGCATTCCTTACAGCCACAGGAACACCCACTCTTTTCAATACCCCTAAATCCACTAGGTCGTCTCCCACGAAACACACTTGGGAATCTTGGAGTTTATACTTCCTTTTTATCTCCTCATAGACTTTAGTCTTGGGGTAAACATCCTCATAGATATCCTCTACACCCATATCTTCGGCCCTCTTTTTAATGGTTGGACTCGACTTAGCACTCACAATCACCGTAGGTATACCCATAAGTTTAAGAAGGTAAACTCCCAATCCATCCTGAACATTAAAAAACTTCAATTCTTCCCCTCTTGAAGAATAAACTATCCTGCCATCAGTGAGGACGCCGTCCACATCTAAAACGAGCAATTTAACTCTGGAAAACTTCTGCTTAAGGTCAACCCTCATCAGGTTATGCCTGCCTCCAATAGATCCTGGACATCCAACATACCCACTACCCTACCCTTAAAATCTACCACAGGGACTTCATCTATTTTGTGCTCCTCCAGAATAGACGAAGCCTCCACTGCCAACGTATCCTTATTGACGCACTTAGGGTTTTTAGTCATCACCTGCCTTACATGCATCTGCAGAAGATTGGGGTGTTTTTCTATATTCCTGCGCAAATCTCCGTCAGTGAATATCCCCAGGAGTCTTCCTTTATTGTCTACCACGCAGGCTGCACCCGAGCGGGCCTGGGTAATTTTAACCAAAACTTTTTTTATGGGAGTATTCTCTCTTACCAAAGGAACTTTTTTTTCTTTGCGCATAATATCCTCTACCTTGAGCAAAAGTTTTCTTCCCAAAGAACCCCCAGGGTGAAAAAGGGCAAAATCCTCGGGCTTAAACCCTTTCAAAGTCTGTAAACAAACTGCCAAGGCGTCGCATAAAGCCAGCATTACTGTGGTAGACGCTGTGGGTGCCAACCCTAAGGGGCAGGCTTCTTTTTTAATGGAAACATCCAGCCAAACATCAGAACTCCTTCCCAGAGGGGAACTCCTGCTAGCAGTAAGAGAAATTATCTTGGTGCCAATCTTTCTCAATATAGGAAGAAGCCTCTATATCTCTTCGGTATGACCGCTGTAGGAAAGAATTACAACCACATCTTGGGAGGTAATTCTCCCCAAATCCCCATGGGCTGCCTCTGCTGGATGGACCCACAAAGAAGGTGTGCCAGTACTGGAGAGGGTAGCAGAAAATTTCTGGGCAATTATCCCTGCCTTCCCCATACCGCTTACCACTACCCTTCCCTTGCAATTGTAGAGAAGCCTTACAGCCTTAACAAAGTTTTCATTGAACCTTCTACTCAAAGACTCAATTTCCCTGCTTTCAATCCTCAGGACCTGCCTTGCCCAAGAGATAATACGAGAAGACTTTATCTTCTTAGAAGTTCCCATATCTTCTTTGCCTGCTTAAGAAGAACTTCTGAAGTTTTAAAATCTATCATATT
>CAYNIO010000002.1:0-25781 GCA_964397495.1 uncultured Planctomycetia bacterium | reverse complement strand
GAATGTTTCATTAGTCATAATTTTTGCTTTGTGTATTTTAGGTCCATCTTTGGTATTTTCTGCTTCCAGTTTTGCCAGTATCCATGCTTTGGGAAGGAATCCTTCGACTGCTCCCAAGATTTTTACTGCTATGGTAATAAGTCTGGTTTTTGCCCAGTCTTTGGCTATTATTGCTATGCTTATTGCTTTTCAGTTGTTTGGCCCGTAAGGGGAGGGCAAGATGTTGTTGGTATCTTTAATAATAATTTTAATAATATTCTTTGTGGTTTTGATTTTTGTCCTGCGAAGGCTGTTGGAGAAAAATGTTTCCTCTGCCACCAGGCATTTAGAGAGTATGGCTGAAGATTATATCCGCAAAGAAGAGGAGATAAGGAGGAAATTGAATGATGCAGAACTTGAGGCCCGCAAGATTGTAGACAGGGCTCAGTCCGAGGCGGAGGAGACTAAAACCCAAATTATACGTGAGGCCCAAGCATATAAAGACAAAATACTCCAGGAAGCTCAAGCCCAGAGTGAAGAGATAATCCAGAAGGCAGAGAATTCCCGTAAACTTCTCATTGCGGAGATGGAGGAGAAAATTAATCAAGAGGCTATCAAAAAATCTGTAGAGTTAATAGAGAAGGCTTTGCCTTCCAAGATATGCGAAGATCTTCATGACCATTGGCTGGAAGAGCTTATAAACAGTGGTTTTGAAGGCTTGGGCAATCTTAATCTTTCTGAAGAGGTGGAAGAGGTTGAAGTAATTTCTGCCTTCCCTCTAAAGGAAAGGCAGCGCCAGGGCCTATTAAATATTATTGAAGGCAGAATTGGCCGAAAATTCTCTCTAAAGGAGGAGATAAACCCCCAGGTAATAGCAGGGGTGATAATCCGCATAGGCTCATTGGTTCTTGACGGAAGCCTGAAGAACAGATTCTTAGAAGCAGCCAAGAATGTCTACAAAGGATCAACTTAGTCCCCAGGGGATTCCTAAATTTGATATTCGTGAGACAGGCAGGGTAAAGGCCGTTAAGGAATTTATCGTTACCGCTGAGGACCTACCTTCCTGTATGAATGGTCAAATTCTGGAATTTTCTGAAGGGGAAGAAGGAATAGTTATGGGTTTTAACGAAGAGGAGGTCCAGATACTGCTCCTTGATTCAACGGCTTCTATAAGGGCAGGCCAGGAGGTTTTTAACCGGGGAAGGACTCTGCGTCTTCCTGTAGGAGAAAATTTTATAGGAAGAATTGTGGACAGTCTCTGCAGACCTCAGGACGGTTTAGGTCCTATAGAATCCCATAATTTTTCTTCTGTATTCCATCTTCCTCCCCGAGTTTTGGATAGAATTCCTGTAGATAAGACTTTGGAAACCGGAACACTAGTCTTAGATGCCATTGTCCCCATTGCTAAAGGCCAAAGGCAACTTTTTATTGGGGACAGACTCACAGGAAAGACGACCGTAGCCTTAGATGCCATTCTAAATCAGAGGGGAAAAGATGTAATTTGTATCTATGCCTGTATAGGCAAACCTTATGCCAATTTGTTGAAGGTTATAAATACTCTTAGAGAGAAGCAGGCCTTTGACTATACTATAGTATTAAATGGTACAGCCTCTATGCCTGTGGGCCAGCAGTTTCTTGCTCCCTATACTGCCGCTACCTTGGGAGAATATTTTATGTATAAAGGCAGAGATGTTTTGGTGGTCTTTGACGATTTGAGCAAGCACGCCTGGGTTTACCGTCAGATTTCTTTACTTTTAGAGAGAGCTCCGGGAAGAGAGGCTTATCCTGGAGATATCTTTTATATTCATTCCCAACTCATGGAACGGGCGGGCTATCTTAAACCTGAATTAGGAGGGGGTTCTATGACCTTCTTTCCTATTGTAGAGATACTCCAGGGCGATGTCACCGGATACATTCCCACCAATCTCATATCTATGACTGACGGGCAGATATATTTCTCTGCGGCTTTGTTCAACAAAGGCTTTAAGCCTGCCATAGATTTTGGATTATCAGTGTCGCGTATTGGCAGTAAAGCCCAATGGCCTGCTATGCGCGAGGTAAGCAGAAATTTAAGGCTCGACTATCTGCAGTATCAAGAACTTCTAAAGATGACGCAATTACGCGCCACAGGGATATCTAAGGAGGCAGAGGTACGGCTGAAAAGGGGCGAGGTTATAAATCAGTTGATAACTCAAGACAGAAACAAACCGATTCCTATGGAGGGACAGATTATTCTTCTTTACGCCCTGAATAAAGGCATATTAGACAGTCTCTCTCTTCAGCAAATAAGGGAGTTCAAAAATGAATTTTATGATTTTGTGAGGGATACTGACCCTTCAATCCTTTCTGAACTGCGTCAGCATAAAGAGTTAAAAGCTTCTCTTAAAGAGGCCTTAGATGGTTCCCTTAAGGTATATTTTGCTAGGAAATTGGGAATTTAATTATGCCTACCCTTGTTTCTTTAAAGAAAGATTTAGAATTCAACAAAGAACTTTCTGGAATATTAGAGGCTTTAAAGGCCATAGCGGTAAACCAATTTCATATATGGCAAAGGAGGATGCTTGTGTTTCAAGAATTTCACCAGGTTGTAGAGGAGTTTTTTTCTTTGATAGATCCCAGAGGTTTAAAACACCCCTTCATAAATCCTAAAGATAGGAGTTGTCTTGTGGTAGGCATAACTTCAGATACAGGACTCCTCGGAGGGTTAAATCTTCAGGTAGTAAATGCCTGCGTAAACGAACTCGCCAAAACTTCAGGTGTTTTGGTAATTTTGGGAGAAAAAGGGAAGATTTATCTGGAAGGTATGGGTATTCCTTGTGTTTCTTTCCCGGGGGTTGTAGAAGAGGAGCGTATAATTCAAGCAACGAGATTGAAGTTTTTCCTTCTCAACAATATCCTGAAGGGCAAAGTCGGAGGTTTAAAAGTTATATACCCCCGAGCTTACTCTATAACTGTGCAACGCATAGAGATGCTTGAGCTTCTTCCTTATAATCTAGAAGGGAAAAAACTTGAGGATGAGAAGGTGTTGCAGGAATTGATAGAAGAATCGGCCATAGAGGATGTTATCACCTATTTAGTAGATTTATGGGTAGGGAGGAAACTTTATGAGATTATGGGTTTCAGCAAACTGGCAGAGTTTGCTGCCAGGGTCATACACCTTGAGGAAAGTTCCCAGAAGTTAAAGGAGATAGACAAAAAAACACGCTTAAAGTATTTTAAAGTACGCCACGAACTTATTGATAGGAGTATGCGGGAGTTATTTGCTGCCCGCGCACTTTATTCTTAAATATGGACAACAAAGATTCTAAATTAGGTAGGGTAGTCGCTGTTCAAGGTCCGGTGGTAGATGTAAAGTTTTCTACCCCCCAGGATGTTCCTAATATTTTAGATATGATAAAGACCTATACTGTGGAAGGAGAAGAGGTTCTATTGGAGGTGGCGGAACACATTCCCGTAAATACTGCCCGCTGTATAGCCATAAATTCCACACAGAATATCCAGCGCAATACCCCTGCCTACCCTCTTTATAAGAGCATTCATATTCCTGTAGGGAACCAACTTTACGGTAGGATAATAAATACTGTGGGCAGACCTATAGACGAAGGTCAGCCTTTAGAGAGCGAAGAGAGTGAGTCTATAAGGAGCAGATTAAAGAATGCGAGGGTAATGAGTGCAAGTCAACATTTAAGCAAAAGACAGATTTTAGAGACAGGAATAAAGATTATTGATTTCCTTTTTCCTTTAGTTAAGGGGACCAAAACTGGAATATTGGGTGGAGCAGGCTTAGGCAAGACGATTCTTACCTTAGAGATTATTTACCATATTGTAAAGGAGCATAGGGGAAGTTGTGTATTTGCAGGCGTGGGTGAGCGTATACGTGAAGGAAATGAATTGTATTTTGAATTGTCCAAACAAGGTATTTTAGACAAGACCATGCTCGTGTTTGGGCAGATGGATGAGCCCCCAGGGGCAAGATTTAACGCTGCTATGACCGGCATTACTATGGCTGAGTATTTGCAGAGAAAGAGTTTGGATGTGCTTTTGTTTGTGGACAATATTTTCAGGTTTGTTCAGGCAGGGGCAGAAGTCTCTACGCTTCTGGGCAGGGTGCCTTCAGAGACGGGTTATCAGCCCACGTTGGTTTCTGAGGTAAGCGAATTTCATGAGCGTATATGCGCTTTGGAGGAAGCAGGAGGTTCTATTACCTCTGTGGAGGCAGTATATGTGCCTGCCGACGATTTAACAGACCCGGCAGTAGTGGCTATATTTAGTTTCCTAGACTCAATAATGGTCCTTTCCCGGGAGAGGGTCCAGATGGGTCTTTACCCTGCTATAGACCCAATCCTTTCTTCCTGCGCTAATCTTGACCCTAGTATTGTGGGAAGTTTACATTTTGATATTTCTCAGGAGGTTTTGAGGATATTCCAGAGGTACGAAGAGTTAAGGAGGATAGTTTTGGTGGTAGGCGTGGATGAACTTTCTGCTTCTGACCGTATACTTTACGAGAGGGCCAGGAAACTACAAAATTTCCTTACCCAGCCATTTGTGGTGGCTGAGGTATATACTGGCAGGAAAGGGTATCATGTGCCTTTGCATAAAACCATTGAGGGGTGCAGGAGAATAGTTGCAGGTCATTATGACCGTGTGCCAGAAGATAAGTTCTATATGATAGGGGCTTTGGATTGATATGGTTAGATCTTGGAAGAAGTTAGGCGAAATACTGGTCGAGAAAGGTTTAATATCGGCGCAACTTTTAGGGAAGTATTTAGAAGAACAGAAGAGGACGGGGGAATTCTTAGGAGAACTTTTATTGAGGAAGAAGGTAATTACTCCCCAACAGTTAACAGAAGTCCTTTCTTTGCAATTCAATATGCCTACGGTAAGTATCAAAGACAGTTATATTGATTGGTCTTTGGTAGAGAAGGTAAGTTCCTCTTTGATTCTTGATTACAAATGTATGCCCCTAAGAGAAGAACGAGATACAGTAGTGGTGGCTATAACTAACCCTTTAGATATGAAAGTTATGGAAAAGATTGAGGAGGAATTCAAGGCTAGAAAGGTAAAAAAAGTTTTGACATCTACAGAGGATATGGAGGAGGCAATAAAAAGATACCGCCAGTACCTGCAGCGCAAAATCAACCAGTTATTAAAATGAAGACGGTTAAGAAGTTCGATGCTATTCTTTACGAGGAGTTGATTAAGAGGAAAATTCTAAGCAAGGAGGCTTTAGAGTCTGTCCTGAGAGGAGTAAACCTTGCTCAAGAGAATTTAGCCGAAACTTTAGTGAAAAGGGGCTTGGTGGTTGAGGAGACAATTCTTGAGATATTTTCCCAGAGGTTGAATCTTCCCTGGGTAGATTTAAGCAAGGAAAAGATAGACAGTTCTTTAGTGAAAAAGGTTCCTTCAAAAGTCGCCCTCTACTATAAATTTATGCCCCTGAGGATAGAGGGAGGGTCTTTAAATATCGCAGTATTTTCTCCCTTAGATATTAAGACTCAGGATGAAATAAGGACCCAATTGGGCGTAAATATAAGGACCGTTCTGGCTAAGAAGTCTGAGATTTCTCAGATGTTGAAGAAGTATTATGGTTCAGGAATAGACGAGTTGGATAGGCTTCTTTCAGGGGTAACTACCAAGAAGGAAGAAGAGGATGTTTCTTTTAAGGTTGAAGATATAGAAAGGATGGCTGAAGATGCCACCGTAGTTAAATTGGTAAATCAGATAATACTCGATGGCTACAGAAAGAGGGCGACGGATATCCATATTGAGCCTTACAGGGATGAGGTGAGATTAAGATACCGTATAGACGGAATTCTTTACGATGCCCAGGTTTCTCAAGATTTTAAGTATCTTTTGGGAGCTATAATCTCACGCATAAAGATTATGGCTAACCTCAACATTGTAGAACACCGTCTTCCTCAGGATGGAAGGACAGTAGTAAAAACGCAGAACGAAGTTCTGGATTTAAGGATATCGATTATCCCTACGCCCTATGGAGAGAGTATGGTCATAAGAATCCTTCCTACCCAGATGCTTTACAGTTTGGAGAAGTTAGGGCTTTCTAAAAATAATCTAAAGATATTGGAAGGGCTTATTACCAGGCCTCACGGAATAATTTTTGTTACCGGGCCTACAGGGAGTGGCAAGACTACCACCCTCTATGCATGTTTGAGCAGAATAAATACCAAGGAGCGCAAAATAATCACTATTGAGGACCCCATTGAGTATGAGATGAGGGGCATAACCCAGATTCAGGTAAACCCTGACATAGGTTTAGATTTTGCTCAAGGGCTGAGGAGTGTTTTGCGGCACGATCCAGATATTATTATGGTGGGCGAGGTAAGAGATAGGGAAACCGCAGAGATTGCTATAAGGGTTGCTTTGACTGGGCATCTTGTATTTTCAACTTTGCATACCAATGATGCTCCCAGCGGGATAACCCGACTTTTAGATATAGGGATTGAGCCATATCTAGTGGCCTCCAGCGTGGAGGCTTTTATTGCTCAGAGGTTGGTGAGGGTAATATGTCCCCATTGTAAATATGAGGACACCTCGGAATTTCCAGAGGTGAGAGAACAGATACGCAGGGATTTGAAATTAGATTCTCTTCAGCAGGTCAATATTTACCGGGGTAAAGGCTGCCCTCAGTGCAGTTTTACAGGATTTTACGGAAGGACTGGTATATACGAGATTCTTATAGTAGATGAACAGATAAAAGAGATGATAATTAAGAGGAGTTCTTCTGCTCAAATAAAAAGGAAGGTTATAGAAAAGGGTATGCGCACGCTGCGCCAGGATGGGTGGTATAAGGTAATTTCCGGGATCACTACCCCCGAGGAGGTAATGCATATTACTCCCCAAGAGAAAGGTTTATCTCAAGAGGAGGCTCCCTCCGCAAAAGTTTATTCTGACAGGAGGGTTTATATGCGCCTTGACGCCAAGGTTAATGTGCGCTACCGACTATTTAGGTCTGAAGAGGAAGTTTCTCAAAAGGGTTTTAATCCTGAGTACTTGACAGTTACCAGGAATATTAGTGCAGGGGGTCTGTTGTTTATAGCCAATGAACCTTTGAGTTTGGGCAGTATTCTGGAGATGAATATAGAACTGCCAGGGCAGAGGCCTGTTGAATGTCTGGCTAAGGTAGTAAGGGTTTCGCAGGGAGAGAATTTTTACGAGATAGGCGTTTGTCTCCTAGATATAACTAGCGCAGACAGGGCCCGTCTTGATAAGTATGTTAAGGAGAAGGTGGGCGATTGATGGCTCTGTATAAATTTATTGCTAAAAAAAATCCTCAGGAGACTTTAGAGGATATAGTTGAGGCAGATTCTAAAGCGGAGGCTTTAGAAAAGTTAAGTAGACAAGGATTATTTCCTTTAAGGATAGAGGAATACCGACCGCAAGAAGTTGAAGAGCGCTCTTATAGGGGTAGAATACGGTCGAGAGAGATAACTGTTTTTACCCGGCAGTTATCTATACTTCTAAGGTCGGGGGTCCCAATTCTTTCTGCCCTCAATACCTTAAAGGAACAGACTTCCAACCTCCATCTTAAGAAGATAATTTTTCATATTTACCAAGAGATAAAAAATGGTAATGCGTTATCTCAGGTTCTAGAGAAGCATTCCCGTTTTTTCCCTCCCCTTTATATAGCTATGGTTAAGGCAGGTGAGAGCAGTGGAACTATGCCTGAGGTCCTCTTCAGGATAGCCAATTATCGCCGTTCTCAAGAGGAACTTCTTTCTCATATTAGAGCTGCTCTGGCGTATCCTGTACTTATGACCATTGTGGGTCTGGGCACCATAGTCTTTATGCTCACTTTCGTTATGCCCAGATTATGGAAAATCTTTGAGAGTTTAGGCCAGGAACTTCCTCTTCCCACAAAAATACTCATAGATATAAGTACCTTTATAAGAAAGGATTGGGTTTGGATAATAATAGTTCTGTTAGTTTTTATTTTAGTATTCAAGAAATATGCGCATACTGCTCAAGGACGACTTTTTTTTAGTGGTTTCAAGCTGAGATTGCCCCTTTGGGGAAAGTTGATGCTTAAGGCAGAATTGGTGCGTTTCTGCCGAACTCTGGAACTTCTCCTCAAAAGCGGTATACCCATATTAAGGGCTATAGAGGTGAGTATTCCTGTTTTGCAGAATGAACTTATAAGAATGGATATAAAGGATGGTGTCAAGGTCCTTAAGGAGGGGGGTTCGCTGGGAAGAAGCCTGAAAAAATCCAAAATCCTCCCGTATTTTATGACCAATCTTCTTATTGTGGGAGAAGAATCAGGGAGATTGGATGAATCTTTAAGGGAGATAAGTTTTTCTTACCAGATGGATATTGAGGAATCTCTTAAGATTATGAGTTCGCTTCTGGAGCCAGTCTTAATCCTGGTTATGGGCTTGTTAGTGGGTTTTATTGTGATGGCTATGCTCCTACCCTTGTTCCAGATTACTGCCACTATAAGGTGAGAGTCTCAAGATTTCTTATAGCGAGTGTCCTCATCAGAGTTTTATTATTTTCGTATAACCTTTTTGGATACGAAGATTGGCGGGTTATTAAGGGGGAGCATTTCTTAGTTTATTTCCGTAGCGATAGAGATTTTGCCCGTAAGGTTCTGAATAAAGCCGAGTATTATTATAAACGCATTGCCCGAGATTTAGGGTACGAGCGATATTGTAATTTCTGGCTGTGGGAAAATAGGGCAAAGATATATATTTATCCTGACCGCGAGAGTTTTCTTAAAGAGAGTAAGCAGCCTTCCTGGTCAGGAGGAATGGCTGATTACACTCATAAGAAAATTTTAAGTTTTAAAGGCTCCAAAGTTTTTTTAAATAAGATTCTTCCCCATGAGATGACTCATCTTATATTTAGAGATTATATAGGCTTTAAAGGAGAGGTTCCCCTCTGGTTAGATGAGGGCGTGGCTATGTGGGAGGAGGAAGGCAAGAGGCAAGAAGCCCAGAGGGCAGTAAAGATACTTCTAAGAAGGGGTCTGCTTTTGAACCTAAACACCCTTACGGACTTAGATGTAAGGAGAGTAAAAGATGAAAAATTGGTGCATATTTTCTACACGGAGGCCATATCTTTGGTAGGATTCATGATTAAGAGGTACGGGGCAGATAATTTTGTTGATTTCTGTAGGCAATTAAGAGATGGCAAGAGTGTTGATGAGGCCTTGAGTTCTGCCTATCCAAGTTCCATATCAGGACTTAAAGAATTGGAGAAGGAATGGCTGGAATATCTGGGGGAGGGCGCTTCCTAAAAAATGAGGAGGTTAGAAATGAAGAGAGGTTTCACTTTAATTGAGTTGATGCTGGTAGTGATTATTATCGGAGCTTTGGTAGCTATGGTTATGCCCCGCCTTACAGGGCGAGCAGAGCAGGCCAGAGTTGCTGCAGCCAAGGCTGATATCCAAGCCAATATCGCTACTGCCCTTAAACTTTATGAACTGGATAACGGGAATTTCCCCACCACTGAGGAGGGTCTGGAGGCTCTTTTGAAGAAGCCATCCTCAGCAGTCAACTGGAACGGACCTTATCTGGAGAAGGAACCCATAGACCCCTGGGGAAGGAAATACCAATATCGCTGCCCAGGGACCCACAACAATGACTATGACCTCTATTCTTTGGGCAAGGATGGAGTTGAGAGCGATGATGATATCACTAACTGGAAATAAAGGATTTACTTTAGTAGAGGTTATTATTGCTGTAAGTATTCTTTCCTTGGGGGTGGTTTTTATTTTCCATATTCTTCTGCATTCTTTGGATATTTTGGAATATTGTTCTCAATTGCTGTGGGGCAGCATATGGGCTCAAGAGAAGATGTGGCAGGAGGAGAGTCTTCTGAAAGTCAAGCGTTATCCCAAGAGTTTGGATTCAGGTTCTTTTACTATAGACCGTACTTCTTATCTCTGGCGGTTCTGGAGTTATTTGGGTTCTGGCTCCGCCTCCCTTTATAAATTGAACCTTACCTTGTACACCACTAAAGGCAAACGTTTGGGGCTATTCTCTAAATATGCTTATCTTAAAGAAGAAGAGTCAAAGTAAAGGTTTTACCTTTACTGAAGTTGTGCTTTCTGTCGGCATGGTGACGATAGTGGGTATCGCTATATATTCTTCTTTGAAGAGCGGTATAGATATTTGGAGGAAGGCTTATATTCTGAGGGCAGAGGAGGATCTGGGATTACTTTGTGAAAAACTTTCTTCCGATGCAAACAATTCCATACCTTTTCAAAATCTAAATTTTGAAGGAGAGGTTCAAGAGTTAAAGTTTCCCACTTTAGTCTCATCACCCCAAGGTTTTAGGAGTGTGGGCGAGGTAAAATATATGTTTAGTCCTTATGAGAAAGTTTTGAAAAGAGGTGAACGGGACTACAGCGCGATATATAGCCAGAAAATTTTTTCTTTTAAGACGGTTTTAAAGAATGTTGAATATTTGGGTTTTAGTTATTACTTTTGGGATTCCGAGGCTAAAGAATATGCCTGGTCAGAGGAGTGGATAAAAAATTCTTTTCCTCTGGCAGTAAGATTAGAGATAAGAATAAAAGATGGTCAATACAAACGCACGCTTATACGCACATTTTCTTTCCCCCAGGCTCAAGAGAAGTAGTGTTTTAATTCTAACTCTCTGGGCTTTGTGCTTCTTGAGTTTTTTTGCCGTTTACATAGGTTATAGGGTGCGCCAAGAGATGCTTTTGGTAAAGCACATCAGCAATAGGAATAAATTGCGCATGCTTGCTGTCTCAGGAATAGAGATAGCCAGAGATTTTGTCTCAAGACAGCTCAGCAAAGGGGAAAGATTCCGCGCCTTTAAAGAAAATTGGGCTAAAAATCCTGGGGAATTTAAGTCTATAAGGATAGGTGAAGGGAAGGTGGATGTGGCTTATATATATTTTGATGAGGAGAATAATACTTATAGGGAGATGTATGGTTTAATCGATGAAGAACGCAAGATAAATATAAGACCCGACGCTTACCCTAATAAAACTATGCTTTTAGGTATATTAAAGAGATTATTTAAGAATGCAGCGGGCTTGGATGATATAGAGTCGCAGGAGTTAGCCGCCTCTATTATAGACTGGCAAGATGAGGACTCTCAGCTTTCCATTCCTCTGGGCAGTGCCGAAGATTCTTATTATCGCAACTTAAATAGACCTTATGAATGTAAAGACAAGCCTTTAGAGACCCTTGATGAGTTTTTCCTAATTAAGGGGATGAGCCCAAAGATATTTAACAAAATAAAGAACTACATTACTATCTGGGGTAAGGGGGTGAATGTAAATACTGCTTCTTCACCTGTACTTTTGTCCTTGGGTTTAAACGAGGATGTAGTAGATGCTATCCTCTCTTGGAGGAAGGGCGAAGATAAAATCCTAGGGACGGAAGATGACCAGGTCTTCAAGGAACCCGAAGACATTACCTCCAGACTAACTGCCTTTTACCACTTTTCCCCTGAGGAGTTGAGTGTCCTCAATAATCTTGTTTCCCAGGGTATTTTAGGAACCACATCGCACCATTTTATGGCAGTATCCCATGCCAGTCTGACAAACCCTAAATACAATATGAAGATAATATGCGTAATAGATGAAGAAGGAAATATTCTTTATTGGAATGAAGCTTATTAAAGATATAGTGAGAAATGAAAATTTAGGGTAAAATAGAAAAAATATGGCAAGAGATGTTCTAGGCTTAGATATAAGCGGGCAGCACCTTCGTTTTGCTGCCTTTAGGTCTGTGCCTGGGAAGCTGGAGGCCTACATCCTTAAGGAGTTTTCCCTTAAGGGGTTTTCTGAGGCTCAGATAATTGAGACTCTAAACCCTTTGCTGGCAAAGATGAAATTGCGCCATCCCCGGGCAGTAGGGGTAATATCTTCCAATGTGGCTATTACCAAAAATATAGAGATTCCTTCTGTAGACCCTCAGGAGATTGCAAATATAGTAAGTTTACAGGCTACGCGCCACACACCTTACCCTCGAGAAGAGATAATTGTAGACCACATAAATATTGGCACCTACAAAGGAAATTATTCCAAAGTTCTTCTGGTAATCATCCCCCGAAAGGTAGTTAATAAATACATAAGGTTGTTCGCCCTTCTGAATCTAGATGTAGAGACGCTGGTCTTTGCTCCTGAGGTCCTGGCTTTAAGTCTTTCTAAGAGACAGGGGCTTGAGTCTCAAGATTCCCCTGTAGGAATTCTCCATGTGGATTCTATATTCTCAGAATTCGTGGTTGTTCTTAAACGCAAAGTAATCTTTGTAAGAAGTTTCCCTCTGGGTGCAGAACATCTTCGAGGAGGCAAAGAAATCGAAGGTCATTTTCTAGAGGAGGTAAAGAATTCTTTAGAGGCTTATTCGAGCGAAGACATAGAGAAGCCCCTTAATGGATTAGTTTTATCAGGATGTATAGAGGCGCTTTCTTCGCTTGACAACAGTTTAAGTTCAGAGATACCTTTGCCTTTAAAGTCCATATCCTGGAAAGATGCATTTTCTGCAACCCAAGATGTTGAATCTTCGTTAAATAAAGTCAAAGAAGTTTCCTTTATGAATGTTTTTAGTTCCCTGGAGAGTTATCCTGAGGCAGAACTTGATTTGGTTCCTGAAGAATTGAAACTTAAAAGAGTTTTTGAATTAAGGAGTAGAGAAATTATAAAGACCGGCGTCTTAATCTTGGTAGGTCTTTTTTCTATATCGGTGGCTTTAATAGGGGAGATATACACTAAGGAGAAATTCTTGGGTTCTCTGAATAATAAATTAAAAACTTTAGAGAAAAGTGCTAACAGGCTCCAGAGAGAGTTTGACCGCATAAAGATTGTTAAGAAATTCTTTTCTGTGAGGAACTATTCTTTGGAGGTATTAAGGGATATATATAAAAGCCTACCTCAAGGAGTAAAGTTGACCAATATCCGTTTCGACAGGAAAAGCCATACCTTGTCTCTTAAAGGCACTGCAAATTCTATGTCGGTAATTTTTGATTTTGTGGACAAATTGGAGAATTCTCTTTATATCCGGAATGTAAGAAGTGAACGCACTACCAGGAGAAAGGTGAAAGAAACAGAAGTGGTAGATTTTGATATCAGGGCTGAGTTGGTAGAGAAGGTATAGATTTATGGCAGGAATGGAGAATCTTAGAGAATTGTGGAAACGTTTATCTAAAAATGAAAAGCGGCTTTTCTATATAACGGTGGTCTTTTTAAGTTTGGCCTTGCTTGACCGTCTGGTAATCCACAGCATCGTAGAGAGAATATTGTCCCTTGATAGAAGTATCAGAGAAAGTATAGACTCTATAGAAAAACAGCGGCGTATACTCTCTTCAAAGGAGAGTATAGAAAAGGAAAAGAAGATTTACGCCCCTTATCTGGAGAAAAAAAGGTTTAGAGATGAAGACGTCTTGGGAATACTTAAAGAGGTAGGGAAACTGGCAGAAAGATATTCAGTTTCTGTTCAAGATATAAAACCCATAGGGGTAGAGGAGAGCGGAGTCTTTAAGAAATATAGAGTAAGTTTAATTTGTGAAAGTCAGATGGACCAACTTGCACAATTTCTGTATGCGATAGAAAATTCCCCCTCGTTTCTTAGGGTAGAGAAGATGGAGATTTCTCCTAAATCTCAAGGTTTAAGTGTTGCCTATTGCAAGATAATAATAGCCAAATTAGTGATACCTTGATATGGAAGGGGCAAGAGTTATAATAAGGAGGTATGAAGATGCATAAAATTTCTATGGTCCTTGTGAGTTTTTTTCTCATCTCAAGTGCCGGTTATACCCAGACCCAAGAATTGGTCAACATAAGGAGCAAATTTGTAGAGGAGTCCCAGAAATTAAGTGATTTGTTGAAAGGTACCAAGGATGTCGTTTTGGTAAACAGTATGTGGGATGCCTGTATTTTGGCAGTAACCCAACTTGATGCCTATTTTGCTATGGCGGGAATTGTAAATGCCCGTAATGCCCAGATGAGTAAAGAGGCGGTAGATTACCTTATCTCTTGGCTAAACCGCATTAAAAGGACTAATAACTCCAATATAGAGAGCCTTTCTGATACTTCCCAGGCCATAGAGGCCAAGACCGTTGTGCGTATGAAGAGGCTTAAAGGGTATTTTACCCAGATGAATGATTTGATAGACAAGGAATTGAATAGAATAAATATCTTGAAACAACTTCTTTCGGGGAAACCCGTCCCCAGGAAATAATTGACATATTTATGCGGATTAGTTTTTTCTTGGCGAGTTATATCTTCTTTTTCCTTGCAGGGTCAGTCTACGCTTTAGAACAAAAAAACCAACCTAAGATTGCAGGGGAGATATTTGGCGTCCCTGTGCCTATAGGCAACTATTATTTTGCCAAGAGGGTGGTGTTGACCTTTAATGCCAGTTGGCGCCCTGTGCCCAGGGATGAACAGCAGTTAGAGGACTTGGTATGGCAGGAACTTATATTTTCCTATGAAGCATTCCGCAGAGGTATAGAGGCGACTCCTCAGGAGATAGACGAGCGCATAGATAAGATCCTCAAGGCAGAAAAGGTAAATTTTGACTGGAGGAAGAATAAGAAGGTATTTGAGACCTGGTGCAAGAAGAGGCTCGGCGTAAGCCCCGAAGTCTTCAGGAATGAAATTGCCCATTTGATAAAACTGGAGAAACTTCGACGGCAGGTTATAGATAGTTTTCATCCCCACGTTACAGAAGATGAGGCCTATAAGAAATTCTTAGATGAGTATAATACGCTGTCTGTAGAGTTAGTGCAGTTCGATGATTTGGATGAGGCTAAAAAATTCTACAGCCAAGTCAAAAAGAATCCCAGCCTTTGGGAGAAAAGAAAGGAGAGCAATCCTAAAGAATTCAGGAGGCCAGGATTTGTGGCTTTAGATTTCCTTATACATATGTGGGGCTTTAGGAGGGAAGATGCTTATAAGATGCTGAAGACTAAGATCGATGATTTTTATCCCCCATCGCCTATATACCGGGGATACGGGGTATTTAAGATTTTAAAAGTGCGCAGGGCAAAACCTGAGGATTTCAATAAGCGCAAGGAATATTATTTTGAGCGCGTGGAGACTATAAAGAAATATGAGAAATATAAGGAGTGGGTGAAGAAGTTAATAGAGGATGCCAATATCAAGGTTTATATAGAGTAGGTCAGTATATTACCCGCAGGTTTAATGGCCTTTTCAAGCGATTTCTTCTTCAATTTCATAGTTCTGAAAAAGGTCCTCGTCCAGTTCTTCCAGAAACAGAGACCTCTTAGTTATTATAGCCCCTGAACGCCAGTCATATTTTAACTGGGGGTAGGTTATGTAGAGATAGGATTTGGTACGGGTCGCAGCCACATAGAAAAGTCTCCTTTCCTCTTCTAATGCAGGAAGGGAATTTAGGCTTTCAGGATGAGGAAACTGGCCCTGGATACAGCCTATGATGAATACTGCCTCCCATTCTAAGCCTTTAGCCTGATGAATGGTAGAGAGAACCATGGTTTCGCTGGACGAATTTCCTAAGACCACCTCCCCTTTGAAACTTTCATAAAAACTTAATTCCTCTAGAAATTTTTTTATATTCTTATAACCCCTGGCAATTCTTGCCAACTGTTGAATGTCAAATATTCTTTCCTGAGGGTCTTCGAAGGCAAGGTAGGCATAATCCTTATAGAATTTTCCCAACACAGATTCTATGGCTCCCGAGGGTTCCTTGATTTTAAGGATATCCTTTATTATCCGGCAGAAGTCCTCAAAACCTTTCTCGGGGTTTTTGGGAAGGTTTATTTTTTCCTTAAGCAACATCTCTAAGCGATGATTTTTATCTTGGTATTTTTTCCACACTCTTTGGGCATAACCTTTGCCTATCCCTCTTTGGAGTTTGAGAGCCCTTTTAAAAGAAAGTTCATCTTTGGGGTTGGAGACAATTTTAAGGAAGGAGAGGATGTCCTTTATGTGCGCCTGCTCGAAGAATCTTAAGCCTCCCCTTACCACGTAAGGTATATTGTGTTTTATCAACTCCATTTCTACATCCAGACTTTGAAAATGGGAGCGGAATAAAACCGCCATATCTTTTAGGGGTACGCCTTCCTCCAGGTGTTCCCTTATCTTTTGGACTACAAATCTCGCTTCCTGTTTAGTATCCCTGCAGGCACATACCCAGGGCAGGATTCCTTCCCTTTTTACAGGATGCAGGACTTTATGAAATTGATTTTTGTTGTGGGCTATTATTCGGTTGGCTAAGTTTAGAATCTGGGGGGTAGAGCGATAATTCTGTTCTAGTTTGAATATCCTTGTTCCAGAAAATTCCTGAGGAAATTCCAGAATATTTTTTATTTCTGCTGCGCGAAAGGAGTATATAGATTGAGAGTCATCCCCCACCACTAAGATATTTTTGTGAATTTGGGATAGTTCTTTCAAGATTTTAAACTGGAGCCTGTTGGTATCTTGATATTCATCTACCAAGATATAGACGAACCTCTGGGAGTATTTCCTGCTCAATTCCTTATCCTCCAATAACTTATAAAGGTTGTAGAGTAGGTCGTCATAATCCATAAGGTTATTTTTCTTCTTTCTCTTTCTGTATTTATCAAATACCACATTTATGTCGTCTATATAATCTTCAAGATAATTGAATTTTTTGTATATCACCTCTTCCAAGTGCTGGAGGCTGTTTACTGCCAGGTTAAATATTCTTTCTAGAACGGATGACTTAGGAAATAGTTTTTCCTTGCGGTCAAAACCCAAGTCTTCTATTATATCGTCTAATAAGTCCTTGGCGTCTTCTCTGTCCAGGATGGTGAAGTTGTTCTGATAACCAAGTTTATTTGCCTCTTTTCTTAAAATGAGGTTAGCAATATGGTGGAAGGTTCCAGAATAGGTGCTTTTGAGGTCAATTCTAAGCATCCCTTCTGCGCGGGAAAGCATCTCTCGGGAAGCCTTGTTGGTAAAGGTAGCCAAGAGTATATTGTAGAGGGATACACCTTTTTCAATAAGGTATGCCAGTCTAAATACCAGGGTTCTCGTCTTGCCGCTTCCTGCACCTGCCAAGACCAGGGATGGACCATCTGCTTCAAAGACCACTTTTTTCTGCTCAGGATTGAGATGACGCTCATAATCTATTTTGGAAGGGAGGTTGGTTTTAAAGCCCAAAGTATATTTTTTTATTTTGTCCATTTCTCTAAGAGGTGATGGAAACTTTTAGCATTTTTTACGGCAAAGCCATGGGCGTCGTTGTTAAAGAAGGCATACAATTTTTTAAGATGGTACCTATTTAACCACTCTTTGACTTGTAGGGCCCATTTTTTAAGTTCCCTTAAGGAGTATTCTGAACCGTAAAGGATTTCTCCGCCGTGAAATCTTAAATACAGGAAATCAGAGGTTATAACCTGAGGAGTGGAAAAATTAGGTGAATGGGCAAAACACATATTCACATTATGTTCTTTAAGTAGCGAATAAATTTCATCTTCAAGCCAAGATGGATGTCTGAATTCTACGCTCTGGTCGATATTTTTCAAGTATTTGTCTTTCTCTAACTGTCGGATGAAATTTTCTATACGCTCTTTGTCCTTTTTAAAAGATGGAGGAAGTTGCCACAATACACAGAGAAGCTTCTCTTTAAGATTTTTGCATCTTTGGGAGAATATTTTAAGGGCCGATTCAGTTTCTTTAAGCCTCTTTATATGGGTGATATAGCGCGAGCCCTTGACCACAAATCTAAACTCAGGAAGAGTTTTGTTATACCAGGAGGAAAATGTTTTTTCTTGAGGCAGCCTGTAAAAGGTTACATTTAACTCCACACAGTTAAAATGTCTCTGGTAGTAGGATAGAAATTCTTGAGGGCGTAGTTCATTGGGATAAAATACTCCTCTTCTCCAATGGTTATAGTTGTAGCCACTCGTTCCAATGTAAAAAGAGGTCATATTTTAGAAAGAAGTTCCTTCTTTGTTCCTGTCCTCGTCAAATTTTTTAAGTTGGGATTGCAGATTCATTATTAACTCCAGGAGATGTTCGCGGGTAATGATTATCTGGGATACAGCTTTTATCTTCTTAAGGGGAGGATGTATGCAGCCAAATGTAATAAATATCTCGCGGGGGCTGTGGCTTATAATATGGGCATTGCAGAAGCGGGGCTCAAAATCCTCAGGGAACACATAATCTTGGTAAATATCTCTTAAGGGTTCAGACATATACCACCTCCTTTTTAAGGAATGGTATTATTCAAGCATATAATTCCTGTTTAATCAAGTTATGAGGAAGCCTTTATTTTCCATCCACCTTTATGGAGCGGTTGAAAGTGGTGATATTCCCTTTTCTGTCTCTTAGAAAGCAGTAGACTCTATATAGACCCTCTTTTTTGGGGGCTTTAATTTTTACTTTGTTCCCTTGCCCCTGAATTTCTGTCTCCACCCACTCATTTACATAATATCTCAGAATTCCTTCGAAGGCCGTGCTTATCTTATAAGAGTATTTTAGGTTTTTCCCTTCGGGTTCAACAAAGACTTCGATGAATTCTTCCGGTCTGATACCTCTGTATTTGGAGAGGGTGAATCTTTTAATCCTGGGAAGGTTGCGTTTGGTTTTTTTCCTCGTATAAATATCATGAATCACCCAGAAAGATTCGCGTTTAGAATTTCCCTCATTTATATTCCACCAGGTCATAGACTCCTGTGTGGTCTCTCCCAGATGAAAAGCAAATGCTCCTAAATTGTACCCTTTGAATTCCTGGATTTCTCTCAGATAATATTTATAAAGTAAGGCTTTTTCTCTGTCAGTCTGTTCAATGGAGACTCCATTTATATCCTTAGGTCTATCCCAGGGTCCATAAGGCCCAAACTCTGTAATTATATAAGGGATATTAAATCCCAAATAGTCCCATTTTCCTTGAGAAAACCTTATCGAGCCATAGGAGTTTATTCCTACAATATCCAAACTGGGGACATGTTCTTTGATGATTTTTAATTCTTGGTAATCGCAGGCACAGGAATAGAGAACAGGGTGGTTAGGGTCTATTTTGTGTATTTTCTGGACCAATTCTTCTAAAAAGCGGGCAATGGCAATTCTTTGTTTGGGGTCCTTTGTCCAATAAATGGTTTCATTTCCTACGTTCCACAAGAGTATGGAAGGGTGGTCTTTGAAACTATTTACGTAATCCAGGACTTCTCTTTCCTTCCGCTTTTTATATTTACTATTGCCAATATAACTGGGCCAGCCCTTATCATCTACAAAATTAAACCAGATGCCTGCGCAAACATATAGTCCGTATTTGTAGGCTTGATCTAAATACTGTTTTGTTCCCTGGTCCGTTCCCCAGGTTCTTACTGTATTTGCCCCCAGTTCCTTAGCCAGTTTAAGGTAATCTTGGCCTTTCTTTCCTTTTGCCAACCCACAGCCTACACCTTTAATATATAGTCTTTTGCCGTTGACCTCTAAATACCAATACCTTCTCTTTCCTTTAATTCTCACATTATTCGATTGGGCCAAGCAGAGAGAAGAAGAGAGTAAAAGCACAATAAATACTCTTAAAATCTTGAGCCAAAATTTATGATTCTTCATAGGATTTTATCTACTTTCAAGAGAGAATAATAGTTTATTTTCTATCTGTCAAGGCTTAATTCTACCTAAAACTTTTTCTTGTAAAATTCTCAGGAAGTGTATAAAATATTATCAAAGAGGAGTAAAAATGCCACTTAAGATTATGACCAATGAGAAAAAAGAAGGGGTGTTTATTATCTCTCCTGTGGGAGAAATAGATTCCCAGACATACGAAGGTTTTGAGAGAGAAATAACTTCTGTTCTTGAACGCCGTCCCCGGGCAGTGGTAATAGATATGGAGGGTGTAGTTTATTTAAGCAGTATGGGCTTAAGTTCGATTCTCAAGTCCAAGAGAGACGCGGAGGAGAAAAATATTTCTTTTATCTTAACCAATCTTCAACCTCGCATAAGGAAGGTATTTGAAATAGTAAAGGTTATTCCCAGACTCCTTATGTTTTCATCTCGCCAGGAGGTAGATGCCTATCTTTTAGAACTCCAGAAAGAAGACAACGGTGCTTAGATTCCTGCTGGTAATAGTTTTTTTTATTTTTCTAAGTGTGGGGTTATGGTCTTTTGCTAACCACTATTGGCATATTTTTAATCCCCGGGAAAAAAATCAGGCCTCTTCTTGGGTAAGTATGGCGGTTAATTTGGTATCGGAGAAGATAAATAATTTTCTGGGCAGAAAGAGGTCTCTTTTACCTTCAGCTGTTCTTGCTGTTTCTAAAGGGAAACCAGATCTGCACCTGCAAGGAATAGCAAAGATTGGGGATAAGAGGATTGTGATAATAGATGGTAGAAGTTATCAGGAAGGCGAAGAAGTAGAAGGAGCCCAGATAATCAAGATAGATAAAGACAAAGTCCTTCTTAAGAAGGAGGGTAGATATTACCAGTTAAATATAGAGATTCCTTCGAGAGGCGAACACAATGCTTCTTCAGAAAAGGGCAAATGACAATTTATGCCTAAGAGGTCTATAGGCATTACTATAGTAGGATTGATATTTTTAGGATGTGGAGCCCTAGGTGTAGTATTGGGAATCTTATCTCTGTTTGTGCTTTTTGGTCGAGTAAATATACCGGGGCAGATGCTCGTTATAGGCTGGCCTCAGTCTCAGGTGCAAAAGTATACCTTGCTCCTTAAACTTCTCCCCTTTACTGACCTGTTTGTAGGAGGAATATTTATAGGTTTAGGGTGGGGGCTTTTGAGTTTAAGAGAGGGGACGAGAAGAATCATTGTGGGACTTTCTGTCTTAGGGATATTATTGTTTTTCATTCAGAATTTAAGCAGGTTGCTGTATATAGGGTATAAAGAATGGGTAGGCTTGGGTTTTAATTTAGTTTTCTTGTATTATTTTTCCTGCCCTTATATCAGGAGGCAGTTTAAAAAGAATAAATCTACCTAAAATAATCCCTGTCTAAACTTCTATAATTCAGAGCTTCTATAAGATGGTGAGGTTGGAGGGAAGGACTTTCTTCAAGGTCAGCGATAGTGCGGGCAACCTTCAAGATTTTGTCATAACCTCTTAGAGATAGATTTAATTCCTGTATCCCTAGAGAGAGAATCTTTTCCTCTTTTTCTCCCAAAGAACAATATTTTTTTAGAAGTTTCTGATTCATTTGAGAATTAAAAAGTATCCCTTCGTTTTTGAAACGGTCCTTCTGAATTTTTTGAGCCTTCATTACCCTGTTTCTTATTTCCTTTGATGATGGGGAAGGGTTATCTTTTATTTTGGTATAGTCTATGCTGGGGACTTGAATATGGATATCAATTCTGTCTAATAAAGGCCCGGAAATTTTGGAAAGATATTTCTGGATTCTGGTGGGGGTGCAGCGGCATTCCTGGTGAGGGTGCCCAAAATACCCACAGGGGCAGGGGTTCATACTCCCCACAAACATAAATCTCGCAGGGAATCTTACATTGCCTCTGGCTCGCGAAATCCGCACGTACCCTTCTTCCAGAGGTTCCCTTAAGGCTTCCAGGACATCCCGATGGAATTCCGGGAGTTCATCTAAAAAAAGAACTCCGTTGTGGGCTAAACTTATCTCTCCTGGAGAGAGGCGGGTTCCTCCCCCTACAAGAGAGACACTTGATGAAGTGTGATGGGGATTTCTAAAGGGCCGGTAAACAACCAAAGGTTTATCTTGAGGCAGCATTCCTGCAATAGAATGAATTTTAGAAATCTCAAGGGATTCTTCCAAGGTGAGCGCAGGCATAATTGAGGGGATTCTTTTGGCTAGCATGGTCTTTCCGCTTCCTGGGGGGCCTATCATAAGTATGTTATGCATCCCTGCGCAGGCTACTTCTAAGGCCCTTTTTGCCTGAAGTTGACCTTTTACTTCAGAGAAGTCCAGGGGAAAATCCATCCTCAGATATTCTTCCAATAAGTCAAAATCTCTGTGGAAAGGTTTTATTGCTTCTATATTTTCTAAAATGAACAGGACTTCTTTGAGGTTTTTAGCAGGGAATATTTCTATATGCTTTACTACAGAGCCCTCAAGAGAGTTTTCCTGGGGTATGATTGCCTTGTATTTCTGGGTTTCTTTAGAATGCAGAAGCCCTATGAGCACGCCTTTAGTTTTTCTTAGACTGCCGTCAAGGCCCAATTCTCCTATAAAGATGAATCCTTCGAGAATTCGGGGATTAATCTGGTTTGAAGAAGCAAGAATTCCTAAAGCAATGGGCAGTTCCAGGCCAATTCCTTCCTTTTTTATATCTGCGGGGGCGAGGTTTATAGTTATCCTGCCTGGCGGATACTTGAAACCGCTGCTTTTAAGGGCGCTCTTTATGCGCTCTTTGCTTTCCTTAACTACAGAGTCAGCCAGGCCTACAATATGGGTTTGGGGCAGGCCCCGCGATACATCTATTTCAATATCAATGGGATAGGCATCTATCCCCTGAAGGGAAAACCCTTGCAGTTTAGTAATCATCTTGCCATCATCAATTTTTGATATTATAATGACACATAAATTTTTAAAGTCAACAGAGATTTAAAATATATGCAATCCACAGTTCTCAAAGATATTTTTACCAACAGAATTATTCTTGCTTCTATAGGAGGTTGGGCTTTAGCACAGGCTATAAAGATATTTTTAGGAATATTAAGGGAGAAACATTTCGATTTTAGATGGTTGGTAGAGACAGGGGGTCTTCCTTCAGCTCATGCTTCAGGAGTTTGCGCCTTGGCTGTAGCCGTAGGTTTAAATACAGGGTTTAATTCTGCACTGTTTGCTGTAAGTTGTGTGCTGGCGTTAGTTACGATGTTCGACGCCCAGACTGTCAGACGTTCAGTGGGAGAGCAGGCAGAAATTCTGAACAGGATGTTGGATGACCTGTATTGGAGAAAGAAAATAGGCGATGATAAGATTAGAGAATTTTGGGGGCACACCCCCACAGAAGTTTTAATGGGTGCGATTTTGGGAATTTTGGCAGGTATTATTGTGGGTATATAAGGCATTCAAGGAGAGGATGATGAAAAGAGTAATAGTTGGTTTGGTAATATTCATTGTAATTATTGTTTTGGGATACGTTTTGTTCTTTAAAAAGCCTCCTCAACAAACCCTGTCTGAGGAGAAAGTTTCTCTATCTCAAGAGGCGAAAGACATTCTTGAAGAGGCTCAAATTCTGGAAAACCAAGACAAGTATAAACAAGCCAGAAAATTATATGCAAAAATTTTAGAAGATTATCCTCAAGATGCAGATGCGGCCGCTTCAGCCCTGAGGAAGTTAGGGGAGCTAAATATAAAAATACTTTTTTCTCCTTTGCCTGATGAATTTAGCACCTTTTATGCTGTAAAGCCAGGTGATACATTGTCTAAAATAGCCAAAGAATTTGGGACTACTGTGGAGTTAATAAAGAAGTCCAATGGTCTAAAATCGGATGTAATCCGTCCAGGGCAGAAGTTGAAGGTATGCAATAAGAGATTTAGTGTCCTCATAGATAAATCCCAAAACCTCCTTATGCTTAAGGCAGATGACAGAATAATAAAAACCTATACGATATCTACAGGCAGAGATAATATTACTCCTGTGGGAACCTTTAAGATAGTTAACCGTATCGTTAACCCTACTTGGTTTAAGGAAGGTGAAGGCGAGATTCCTGCAGGAGACCCCCGCAAAGTTTTAGGGAGATATTGGTTGGGGTTCAATCTTAAAGGTTATGGGATACATGGTACCAACGATGAGTCTGTGATAGGGAAATCCATAACTCAAGGCTGTATCCGCATGCACAATAAAGATGTGGAGGAACTTTTTATAATTTTGCCTCTGGGTACAGAGGTTGTTATTCAGGAATGAAATGAATGGTCTGGATTTTGAGAAGCCCATTGCCGATTTAGAACAGAAAATCGAAGAATTGAAGAGATTTTCTAAGGAGAGAAATTTAGATTTGTCTCCTGAGATAGAAAATCTTAAGCAGAGGTTGGAAGACCTTAAAAAACAGATTTACGGAAATCTTACCTCTTGGCAGAGGGTTCAGATTGCCCGTCATTTTAATAGACCTCTAACTTTAGATTATGTAAATATGATATTCAGAGATTTTCTAGAGTTGCATGGAGACCGACTTTATGGTGATGACAAAGCCCTCATTGGAGGATTGTGTAAATTAGAAAATTTTAAGGTTATGCTCTTGGGACACCAGAAAGGCCACGATACCAAGCAAAACCTGGAGAGAAATTTTGGCTGTGCCCACCCTGAAGGCTACAGGAAGGCCTTGAGGCTGATGAGGATGGCTGAGAAATTCCGACTCCCTGTAATAAGTTTTATTGACACTCCTGGTGCTTATCCTGGCGTTGGGGCTGAAGAGCGGGGTCAGGCCCTAGCCATTGCTGAGAACTTGAGGGAGATGTCTTATCTGCGCACCCCAATTCTGGTCTGCGTCATAGGCGAGGGAGGAAGCGGAGGCGCCTTAGGGATTGGAGTAGGAGACAGAATTCTTATGTTAGAGAATTCGTATTATTCAGTAATTTCTCCTGAAGGATGCGCAGCTATTCTCTGGAAGGACGCCAGCAAGGCGCCTGCGGCAGCTGAGACCTTGAAACTTACTGCTCAGGACCTGAAGAGTTTGGGGATAATAGATGAAATTATACCTGAACCTCTGGGAGGAGCCCACAGGGATCCTCAAGCCACAGCCAGGAACCTTAAGGAGGCCCTTTTGAGGAATTTAAAGGAACTTGTAGAGATTGATATAGATACCCTTTTAGAGGAAAGGTATAGAAAATTCAGGCGCCTGGGAATATTTAAGGAATAATCTATGTTATCTCAGGAGTTAGTACTGTTAGGGCTTTTGATGGAAGGCCCAAAGCACGGTTATCAATTGAAGAAACTCATAGAAAAGATTCATGGACTCTTTGCTACCATGGATACCAAGTCCATATATTACCCTTTGAAGGTGATGGAGAGGGAAGGTTTTATTACTAAAGAGCGGTCTCGCGAGGGAAATAGGCCAGAAAAATTTATTTATCATATAACTGCCCGCGGTAGAATGCGTTTTTTTAAACTTCTTAATGACAATTTTCTTATAATCCAAAGACCTTTTATTAATGTGGACTTATCATTGTATTTTCTTCCTTGCGTTGAGAGAGGATTGGCTAAGAAAAGGCTCAAGATTAGATTAAGAGGTCTGGAAAGGGTAAAACATTGGTTGGAGGAGAGAAAAAAAGAACCCTTAAAGCCTCACCTTATGTTGATTCTGGAACACAATATAGATTTGGTAGAGGCGGAGATAAAATTTACTCAAGGGTTGATAAATACCTTAGATAGAGGTGCACTCCCAGAACATCCCTCTCGCGAAGATAGACTTTGATAATAGTTTTTCCATATCCTACCCTCTTAAGCAGGAGCTTTTGAATATCTCTATCCAACAGGTAGGGATAATAAACCCCCCCCTTATTTTTAAGGCAGGTTCTAAATACCGTATTGCCTGCGGCAGGAGGAGAGTTTATTATGCCCTTGTCAACAATTTGTCTTCAATTGAGGCCAGGATTGTAAATGTTTCTTCACCCGAGGGGTTTATTCTGGGTCTGTGGGAGAATCTAACTGCGCGCACCCTCAATCCTGTAGAAAAGATAAATGCCCTTTACGGATTAAAGTATATATGTAGATTGTCCTGGAAGAAAATATCCCAGGATTTCTCTTCCGCGTTAGGATTACCCGCCAATATCTCCGTTTTGAGAAGCATCCTTCTTCTTAAAGATGCCCCTGAGAGAATAAAGTATTTACTCTCCAGGCAAAGATTGTCTTATGAGTTGGCAACGAGTCTAAAGATTTTTAAGGAAGAGGAGTTAAAGATATTTCTAGATATTATAGAAACATTATCTT
>CAYNIO010000001.1:0-27082 GCA_964397495.1 uncultured Planctomycetia bacterium | reverse complement strand
CAGGCTGGGGTGGGAATAGCAGTAGCTCTTTATGCCTACAACCATCCTCAAATAGGACCTTATCTCACTCTGCCTTTTACCAAGGATGTCGTCTTTTTAGGCGTAGGGTATATCGTCTTTTCTCTGCTGGTAGTTATGGGTTCGTCCAACGCTGTCAATCTTACAGATGGCCTTGATGGGTTGGCCGCAGGCAGTATGCTTTTTGTAGTCCTAGTTTTGGGTGTGCTTAGTTATATTACCGGCCATTTTCTTTTCTCGGGGTATCTTTTCCTTCCTTATGTAGAGGGTGCAGGAGAATTAAGTGTATTTTTGAGTTCTTTTCTCGGGGCGGTCTTAGGATTTCTTTGGTATAACTGCTTCCCTGCCCAGGTATTTCTGGGCGACACAGGTTCTCTGGCTTTAGGAGGGATGTTGGGGTGCGTGAGCATCCTTATAAGAAAAGAGATGTTGTTGTTCATCGCAGGCGGTATTTTTGTGGCAGAGACACTTTCTGTGATTTTGCAGATTATAAGTTTCAATTTTTTTAATAAGAGGATTTTTAAGATTGCCCCCTTGCATCACCATTTTCAGGCCCGTGGGTGGGAAGAGCCCAAGATAATCGTGCGCTTCTGGATAATCTCTGCTATTTTAGCAGTAATAGCCCTCTCAACCCTTAAGATAAGATGAGCCTGTCGCGGAGGGTAAATAAGGTTTTGGTTCTAGGATTTGGCCAGAGTGCCAAGAGTGCCTGCAAATTGCTTCTTGACAGGGGGTTCAAAGTTAAGGTGAGTTCTTTATCTGAGCCCCAGGATAGTGATTCTTCCATACTCCAGAGGTTGCAGGACGCTGAGTTTGGAGTCCATACTCTCCAGTTTGCTCAGGCCCAGGACCTTATAGTTACCAGCCCCGGAATAAAGGAGTCATGCCCTATTATTGAGTATGCTCACAAGAATAATATTCCTGTAATCGATGAGATAGAGTTGGGTTTTCTCTTTTGTCCTACCCCCAACATTATTGCCGTTACTGGAACTAACGGTAAATCTACGGTTGCGCATTACCTTTACCATATATTGAAAGGAAATAATTTCAAGGTTTGTATAGGGGGGAATTTCAGCCCTCCTTTTACTTCCCTGGTAGATGATTTGAAGCCTCGCTCTTGGGTGGTGCTTGAAGTAAGCAGTTTCCAATTGAAAAGAACGGATAAATTCCGCCCCCACATAGGAATACTCCTTAATGTTAAGCCCGACCATCTCGATTGGCATGGCGACTTTCAAGATTATATGAATTCAAAATTTAATCTTTTCAAAAACCAAACAGAGGAAGATTTTGCCCTCATAAACTCTCAGGATAGAATTTCTCTAGAATGTGTTAGAGATTTACGCGCACAGGTAATTTTTTTTAGAGAGAATAACTATCTTAATGAGAATTTTTCCAGCATCCTTGAATGTGCAAAGATTGTGGGTTTAGAAGAGGCCAAGACCCTTGATTTAATGAAAAGCATCCCCCCCTTAGGGCACAGGCTGGAATTAGCGTTAAGATTCAGGGGCAGGAATTTCTATAACGATTCAAAATCCACCAATATCTCTTCAGGAATATTCGCTCTTAAGACTTTGCGCAGAGATTTAGTCCTCATATGTGGGGGCAGGTCCAAGGGGCAGGATTTTTCTTGCCTCAGGAGCGAGCCTTTATTTTTAGAAAGGGTAAAGAAGGTAATTGTTTTTGGTGAGAGCGCGCATCTTTTAGAACAGGCACTCCAAGGGGTAAAAGATGTGGTGAGGGTTAAGGATATAAGGGAGGCGGTAGAGGAGGCCATAAAGCAGGGCTCTTTAGATGTGCTTTTTTCACCCATGTGTTCCTCTTTTGATATGTTCTCTGATTACAAAGAAAGGGGCAGGGTTTTCAAGGATATTGTCAGGAGTCTCTGTGGAGAATAGGACGCCTATTGTATTGGGGATATTTTCTATATATATATTTCTTTCTTTGTTGGGGATACTGATGGTATACAGTTCTTCTTCCATATATGCCTGGAAGGTGTATGCGGATAGTGAATATTTCTTGAAGAGGCAGTTAATATTTTTTACGTTGGGTTTAGTTCTATTTTTCACATCCCTTAAAATAAACCAGAGATATTTAAAGAAATCATCTATATTACTACTTGCAATCTCTTTATTTATGCTTGTAGGCGTGCTCATATGGGGCAGACAGGTAGGTGGAGCTAAGAGGTGGTTTAGATTGGGAGGGTATAATCTTCAGGTTTCAGAGTTTGCCAAGATATTTCTTGTGGTATATCTTGCTGATTATATATCACGTAGAAAAAATATCATCAGCACTTTTAGGGGAATACTTCCTCCACTTTTCATTACAGGTATAATCGGAGGCCTAGTGCTTCTTGAACCTGATTTTGGAGGAGCAGTATTTATGCTCTTTTTGGGTGTATTTTTGTTATTCATAGCAGGGATGAGGGCGAAGCATCTTCTGGCTATATTTATAGGAGGGGTTTTTATTTTTTCCCTGCTCATATTTTCTTCCCCTTACCGTCTACGCAGAATTACTGCTTTTGTTAACCCTTGGCAAGATCCTAAAGGTTTAGGCTTTCAGATAACCCAGGCTCAGATTGCTTTTGGCAGGGGAGGGCTTTTAGGAAGAGGTTTGGGAAAAGGTCTTCAGAAACACTTTTATCTTCCCGCATCGCATACCGATTTTATACTTGCCGTAGTGGGTGAGGAATTGGGGTTTTTAGGCGTCTTTTTGGTCGTCGGCCTTTTCTTTCTCCTTTTTTATCTCTGCCTGAGTCTTCTTAGGGGGCTCAAAGAAGATTTTAGTTTCTATTTAGGCTGGGGTTGTCTGGGGATTATTGTATTTCAGGCCATCCTTAATATGGGTGTGGTTGCGGGGCTTCTTCCTACTAAAGGGTTGCCTCTCCCATTTTTGAGTTATGGAGGTTCTTCTTATTTATCTTGTAGTTTAGTTTTGAGTTTGTTTCTTAATGCTGCCGCGAGGAAAAAATAAGAGGATAGTATTTGTCTCTGGAGGGAGTTTCGGGCATTTTCTCCCTTCGTTGGAATATGCCCGCATCTTCAGAGACAGAGGTTGTAAGGTATTTTTTCTTACCAACAGGAGAGAATTTTTAAAAATTATAAAAGACGATAACTTTGAAGGTTCAATTATAAATATAGGTTTTTTCCGCTACCAGCCGGCGGGAGTTTTATTAAGGAGTCTGGCATATCTTTTGTTTTCAAGCGTGCAGAGTCTTCTTTACCTTGTCCGTATAAGACCTAAGTTTGTTTTTCTCTTTGGGGGATATCCCTGTTTAATGCCAGGATTAATCTGTCTAATTTTAAGAATCCCTTTCTTGCTCCACGAGCAGAATGTTCTTTATGGCAAGGCCAATAAATTTCTTGCCCCCTGGGCAAAGGGAGTGGGGGTCCAGGAATGGACAAAGAGTCTGCATCCCCGTAAAGAATTTATTTGCCCCCTGCCTTTAAGGAAGGAGTTTAGAGAGTATTCTGCTACCCCTCAAGAAGCAAGATTTTCTTTGGGTCTGGCTCCTTACAAGAAGACTTTGCTTTTTATGGGGGGTTCACAGGGCTCAAGATTTATAAACAACTTATTCTTGGAGGCTCAGGAATATTTTAAAGGCAGAGACTTTCAGTTTATTATTATCTGCGGGAGGAAAGAGTTTCCTTACTTTGAGAGGTTTTCTCAGAAAGAAGGAGTTAAAGTTTTCGGATTTTACGAGTCCATATGGAGAGTGTGGCGGGCTTCAAGCCTCGCAGTGATGCGGGCAGGGATACTTTCTCTTTACGAGGGTCTATTTTCAGGGGTAGGTATTGTGGCTATTCCCTATCCTTATGCTGGCAGGCATCAGGTAGTCAACGCCCTTTATTTCCAAAGACGCGGTCTTGTTAAGGTTTTTCTTGAGAAACACAGCCATCAATCCATATTAAAGTATATAGAGCAGAGACTGGACAACGAGTATTTTCAGGTTCCTCGCTCTTCTTGTAAAATTGTATTCAGGGACCCTCAAAAGTTTTTGTTGGATGGTGTTGGGAAATGTTTGAAGCAGCAGTTTTGATGGGGGCGGTTTTATTTTATTCTTCTTGGGCAGAGGCAGGTTTTAAGTTTTATATAAGCATTCATTCTCTGATTTACTGCCAAAATGCAGATGAAGATTTTTTAGAGAGAGACAGAATGCGATGAGTGATTTTTCTAAGGTAAATAAGGTATACCTTGTAGGTATTGGCGGTATAGGGATGAGCGGTTTGGCTTTTCTGCTTAAGTCCAAGGGGATAAAGGTGGAGGGTTCGGATATAAAGGAATCCTTCAATACTTCACTTCTAAAGAAGAGCAATATCAAAGTAAATTTAGGACATAACCCTCTGAATATAGGGGGAGATATAGACTTGGTGTGTTTTTCTTCTGCTATTAAAGAAGATAATCCTGAGTTAATAGAGGCAAAGAGAAAAAATATTCCTTTGGTGGGAAGGGCTAAACTCCTATCTTGGGTTGTGCAGGATAAGAGACTTATTGCCGTTGCTGGCTCTCACGGCAAGACTACTACTTCAGGTTTAATATCCTGGGTCCTTGAAAAAAATGGCATAAATACCTGCGGGTTTGTGGGAGGCCATTTCATTAGGGAGATGAATTATGCTTGGCATAGGGAATCACCGCTTGTGGTGGTGGAAACCGATGAGAGTGATTCAAGTTTTTTAGAATTCAGGCCCCATTTGGGAATAGTTACCAATGTTGACAGAGAACATATAAGTTTCTATGGGAAATTTGAGGAACTGGTAAGAAGTTTCAAGAAGTTTATAGATTCTTCTCAAAAAAAACTCTTATGCAAGGAAGACGAGGTGTTAAGGGGATTTTCTTTGGAATGTTCTTGGTACGGCTGGAAGGATGCAGATATTACTGCCCATCCTTTAAATCAGGACAGCAAGGGTTCTTCTTTTAGATGCTATTTCAGGGGCATAGACCTGGGAACATTCCGTATAAATATCTTGGGCCTGCACAATATTCTCAATAGCCTTCCTGCGATATTTGTAGGTTTGAATTTGGACCTGGGGGTGGCAGGAATAAGAGAAGCCCTGGAAAGGTTCCCTGGCATAAGACGTAGGCTTCATTTTCGGGGAAGGGTAGGGAATAAAAGATTTTATGATGATTATGCCCACCACCCTCAGGAGATAAAAGTAGGTTTAGAGGCTTTGAAAAATATCCATTCGGGAAGGATAGTCCTTCTCTTTCAGCCCCACCGCTATTCTCGACTAAGAGAACTTTTTGAAGATTTTGTTAACTGCTTAGGGAATTTCTCAGGGTTGGTAGTGATAACAGACATTTACTCTGCCCAGGAGAGGCCTCTCGATGGGATAAATTCCCAAATTCTTTTCAAGAAGATAAAGAAGGCTTACCCTCACGCCCAAGTTCTTTATTTAAGAAGGGAACAAATGGCGGATTCACTTGTAAAGGATAAGATTTTAAGGGATAATGATTTAATAGTAAGTATGGGTGCAGGCGATATTTATAAGGTTTTGGAAGATTTAATAGAGAGGCTAAGGGAGCAAGAGAATGCCGCTTCTTAAGGATTTTTCGCCTGTAGGTATAGGTGGAGAGGCAAAATTTTTATACAGGGTGAGAGACCTTCCTTCTTTGGAGCAGGTTTTGGAGAATTCAGGCAAAGAGGGCAGGGAGATAAAGATTTTTTCTTCTTCTACAAGTATTCTTTTTTCAGATAGATTGTTCGAGGATACCTTCATTAAGATAGAAATAGACTATATTCAGAGTGAAGGCGATACCCTTAGGGTTGGCGCAGGATTAAAGATACCCTTTCTTCTTAAGGAGGCCCAGAAAAGAGGTTGGTCAGGCCTGGAGTTTCTTGCTGGCATTCCCGGCAGTATAGGAGGGGCGGTTGTCAACAACGCCTCTACTCACTGGGGCAAGATGGAAGACAGAGTTATTTCTATCAAAGTCTTAGACAGGAAAGGGAAGATTTCTGAGATACCGAGGCGTGATTTGAATTTTGGCCATCGCAGTTGCAGGTTTGAAGGCGAAGTTATTACAGAGGTAAGACTTAAGATAGAAAGGAAAGAGCCCCCTGATATTGCTGAGAAGATAGGAGAGATTATGGTTTACAGAAAGAATACTCAGCCGTGGGATAAGCGAACATTAGGATGCGTATTTAAGAACCCGCCGGGTTATAAACCTGCGGGATTCTTGATTGACAGAACAGGCCTTAAGGGGATGCGCAGGGGCAGGGTCTCGGTGAGCAGGATACATGCAAATTTTTTTGAAGTGGAACCTGGAGCCTGTTTTCAGGATTTTTGGAATCTTATTTTGGAGGTAAGGGAAAGAGTAAAGGAGAAGTTTTCTGTAGAATTGGAGACACAGATAAAAATTTATACTTAATTATGCATAGATATCGTGGGTTGAAGGATCTGAACATAGGGGTATTTATGGGTGGAAGGTCCAGGGAAAGGGATATTTCTCTATCTACTGGCAAAGGTGTATACCAGGCCCTCAAAGGCAAAGGTTTAAAGGTCATTCCTGTAGACCTTTTGACAGAAGACCCCCTTACCATAAAGAAGGTTATATTCAATTGGAAGATAGATTTAGTATTTATAGGTCTGCATGGCGAATTTGGAGAGGACGGCAGATTGCAGGAGATTCTGGAGAGAATAAATATTCCCTACACAGGTTCAGGGCCTCAACCAAGCAGGAATGCCTTTGACAAGACTCTTACCCGCAATATCCTCAGGAGAAGGAATATTCTTCAGCCGGAGTTCAAGATTTTTAGGAGGGCCGATAAACTTAGAAAACCCTTTCCCGGAAGGGTGGTGTTAAAGCCTGCCTGTCAGGGTTCCAGTATAGGCGTCCATATTGTAGAGGACGAGGTTTCTTTCGTAAAAGCAGCAGAAGATATTTTTAGTTTAGATGAAACCCTCATCGCAGAAAGATTTATTCTGGGCAAAGAGATAACTGTAGGGGTACTTGAGGAAAAGCCACTTCCCCCTATAGGCATAAGGCCCCTGGGGGGAGATTGTTTCAGTTTTTATTGTAAATATACGCCGGGCAGAACATTTTATGAAGTTCCTGCACGCGTCTCCGAGAAACTTTCCTCTTATGCCCAGGAATTAGCCCTTAAGACCCACAGGGCTTTAGGGCTGCGGGATTTCTCCCGTGTGGATATGATTGCACAGGATGAACAAAGGATCTATGTGTTGGAAGCCAATTCCATCCCTGGTTTGACTCCTACAAGCCTGCTTCCCAAGGCTTGCAAACTTGCAGGTTTAGACTACCCTGACCTCTGTATAAAAATGTTAGAGTTAGCTCTTCAGCGTAAAAAAGACCCCCTTGCCTATGAAACCAAGATTTTTTAAATTGCCCTTGGCAATATTGGCTTTGTTAATTCTGTTAGGGGCGGGGTTTTTATTTTTGAGGGAGCGGGCACTTAAGGTAGAAGAATTTGAAGTTCAGCCTCCTTGCCGCAGGATAAAGGAGTTTTTAAGTTTAAGATTTTCTGGAGAAGGGATTTTGTCCTTGAATCTTTGTTCTCTTGAAGATACCTTGCGAAGCAAATTTTCTCAATACAAAATAAAGAGAATAAAGAAGATTCTTCCCTGTAAGGTTTTGGTAGAGGTGAAGTTAAAGAAACCTCTTTTCCAAATTTACCGCAAGGGTTCCTATTGGGAGGTTCTGGAGGATTTCAAGATTGGTGAGAGGATTAAAAAAGGTCCGCATCCAGGTTTGCCTTTGGTGAGGGGGTTTGATTTTTCTGGGCCTAAGCAGAAGTTGCTTAAAGAATTTTTTCGTATTTTAGATCTTCAAGATTTCCCCTTTAAAATAAAGTATATAGATATATATTCTTTGGTGAACTTTTCTTTTTACATAGAAAAAGGCCCAAAGGTAATTTTAGGTTATAAGGATTTAGAAAAGAACCTTAAGCGTTGCCAGACTATACTTGTGCGTATCGATAAGAACGACCTGGCTTTTTTAGACCTGCGTTTCCAAGACCCTATAACAAGTTTTAAGAAATGAGCAAGAGGGTGTATTGGGGTCTGGAGTTGGGCTCTTCCAAAATTTCTCTCTGTGGAATAAAAACTCCATCAGATATGTTCTATCTTGAGAGTTTTAGTTCTCCCCATATAGATGGGGGCGTAGTAAAGGATTTTTATGGATTAGTAGAATTTTTGGATAAGATTTTTTCTGAGGCTGAAAAAAAGACCTCTTTCCAGATAGATAGTTTAGTTTGTTGTTTAAAGAGTAAGCATATTGTTGTAAAGAATTCATTTTTTAAGTTTGCTCTCACCTCTGAAAAAGAGAGACTTATAAACAGGCGTGATGTTGAATATCTTAAGGAACAGTCTTCCCTTCTGGGAAGAAGTTGGGATCAGAAACTCCTTCTAAGCATACCTCAATATTTTCTTGTGGATGAGTCCCAGAGGATATATGAGCCCCAGGGCTTGTGGGCCAGGAGTTTGGGCGGAGAATTTATGCTCTTTCTGTGCAATGTAAGTTTCTATGACAACTTACGCAAACTTTTTGAATATCTAGGAAGAGACCTTAAAGGTTTGCTCAGTTCGTCTTACGCAAGTTATGTGGCTGCGGAGAGAAGTTTTAAAGAAGGGGTGCTGATTGATATGGGAGAGAAGCTTACCGAAGTTTTAGTATTCAGGGATAATAGGATTATTAAAAGATACCTTCTGGATTTTGGCGGCGCCGATTTAGATATAAAGATGTCCCAGAGTTTAGAGGTTTCTTTGGAACTTTGCCAGAGGATACGCCAAGATTTTTTAGATTTTAATGCTTCGGAGAATGAAGAACTAATGCTGAAGATAGGGGATGATTACCTTTCCTATAAGGTTAGAGATATAACCAAGATTATAGAAGAACCTTTAAAGGAATTTGTTTGTTCCCTTAAAAATTGTTTCCAGCAGGATAGCCTTTCGTCTTTTTTAAGAAGTAATATTTATCTATGCGGCGGGGTGGCTCTTACCAAGGGCTTGAGAAGGTATTTTGGTTCTTTGTTTGAACCCGGCGCAGAATTAGTTGTTTTGCAGAATCCTGCACCTTCCCACGAATTGTCTTCCTTGGGGTGTGCTAAATACAATTTTTCCCTTTCCCAAAAAACACCAGACAAAGGACTGGGCAGGGCGATAAGATTTCTAAAAGCCCTCTATCAGGAATACCTCTAGTGCCTAAAATCTAATATTCCTTAGAGTTTGCAGGGCCCTTAAACAGCGCTGCAACTTTTCCATTGCATTAAAAGCCCAGATAGTTTAAAATTAGCAGATATTCTTACCGAGTTTTTAGATTTTTGAGGCACTCAAATGAGATATGCTATAGGGATAATAGGTTTAGGGAATATGGGTTCGTCGATTGCCCACGCCTTAAGGCGCAATTTTTCTAAGACTAGAATAATAGGTTATGATACCGATATTCTAAAGGCAAGACAGTGCCAAAAAAGGTATAGGGTAATTCTTGCTAAAAATGTAAACCAAATACTTTCGACTTGCAGGGTAGTAATTTTGTGTGTAAAACCCCAGGATTTAAGAATGCTCCTTGGGGACATAAGGAAGCACCTTCCTTCCAGAAGGATAATTTTTATAAGTATTGCTGCTGGAGTAAGTTTAAATTTTCTTGAAAAATATCTTAAGGATAAACCTGTAGTCAGAGTTATGCCTAATCTGGGAACTAAGATTGGAAAATCTGCTAGCGTTTACTCTTTGGGCAGGAATTGCAATGCGAATGATGAGAAGATGGCCCTAAGTGTTTTGAAGAGTTTCGGGTTATGTATTAGGGTTAAAGAAATAGATGTAGACAAAATTACCGCCCTTTCAGGGAGTGGGCCGGCCTACATATTTTATGTATTCGAATCTCTTCTTGAGGCAGGTCGCTCTCTAGGACTGGGCAGAGAAATTTGTGTTAAACTTCTTTACCAGACTTTTCTTGCAAGTTTAGAGATTTTGAAGGATTCTGATTTTGATACTTCAAGATTGATAAAGAGCGTAGCCTCTAAAAAGGGGACTACTGAGAGGGCTCTGAAGACTTTTGAAAGATATGCTCTTAAGAGTATATACAAGCAGGCCTTAAGGCAGGCTTATTTAAGGGCTAAAGAATTATCTAGGAGGTTGGGGAGATGAAGGTGAAGATTGGTATAATTGGCGGAAGTGGTCTTTATGAGATAGAGGGCCTTAAGAAAAGACGCAGAATAAATGTTAATACTCCTTTTGGCAGGCCATCCGATAGTATAGTTATTGGAGAATTAGAGGGAAGAAAATTGGCCTTTCTGCCTCGTCATGGCCGCGGCCATAAAATTCCTCCTACAAGTTTAAATTTTCAGGCTAATATCTGCGCCTTTAAGATGTTGGGTGTGGAGAGGATTATTTCTGTCTCTGCCTGTGGTAGTTTAAAGGAGGAACTGAAGCCTCTGGATTTTGTTATCCCTGACCAGTTCTTTGACCGTACCAATTCTGGGCGTCAATGCAGTTTCTTCTTAGAAAAGGGCTGCGTGGTCCATGTAGGATTTTCTCAACCTGTATGTAGCGAACTTAGAAGCATAGTCTATGAATCCTGTAGGGAGGCAGGAGTAGGTGTGCATATGGGAGGGGTATACGTAAATATGGAAGGTCCTCAATTTTCTACTTTGGCTGAGTCCCAATTCTACAGGAAGATGGGGTTTGATATCATTGGTATGACTAACCTCGCTGAGGCAAAGTTAGCCCGCGAGGCAGAGATGTGTTATGTTACTCTGGCTGCAGTTACAGACTATGACTGTTGGCATCCCCACCATGAAGAGGTTACTGCCCAGATGGTAGTTGACAACCTCTTGAAGAATATTAAGAATGCCAAAAAGATACTCAAGGCGCTCATACCTAAGATTCCTGAAGAGAGGACCTGCAGTTGCAAGGATGCCTTGAGGGATAGCATCGTAACACCTAAACACCTTATTCCTCCAAAACTCAAGAAAAAACTCAGACCCATAATAGAAAGGTACCTTTAATGAAAGACTGGCGTTCTACTCTCAATCTTCCCCAGACCGATTTTTCTATGAAGGCCAACCTTAGCAAAAAGGAGCCTCAATTTCTTTCCTTCTGGAAAGAGGGGTATGTCTACGAGAGGATGTTAAAGAAGAATAAGGATTCTCCAAAGTTTGTCCTTCACGATGGCCCGCCGTATGCCAATGGCCCTATACACATAGGTCATGCTCTCAATAAAATCTTAAAGGATATAGTTCTTAAGTATAAGTCTCTTAAGGGCTTTAGAGTGTATATGAAGCCAGGCTGGGATTGCCACGGTCTCCCTGTGGAACATCAGTTATTTAAGGAGATAAACAAAGATAAGGCCCAAGTTGAGATTTTAGAGTTTAGAAAGATGGCTAAAGATTATGCCTTAAAATTTGTAAATATTCAGAGGGAGGATTTTAAAAGGCTGGGAATATTTGCAGATTGGGAGAATCCTTATCTTACTTTGGACAGGAAATATGAAGCCCAGGTATTGAGGTTGTTTTCCCTTTTGGCGCAGGAGGGATATATTTACAGAGACCTTAAGCCTGTAAACTGGTGTAAGAGTTGCCAGACTGCTCTGGCAGAAGCAGAGGTGGAATATTATGACAAGGAGTCGCCTTCGATATACATACTCTTCCCTGTTAAGGATATGCCCGCAGGGTTGCCTTCAGAGGATTTATATTTTGCAGTATGGACCACAACTCCTTGGACCTTGTTGGGGAATGTGGCTTGCGCAGTAAATCCCAATTTATCCTATTGCCTTATAGAGGTAGAATTGGAAGGAAAGATTAAAAAGATGGTTTTGGCCAGGGATTTAATCCATCCTCTTTTAGACAAACTTTCCCTTAAGACTTATAAAGTTATTCAAGATTTTAGAGGCAGAGATTTGGAAGGCGCCTTGCTTGAACACCCCTTTATTTCCAGGGATTCTAGAGTAATTCTTGCAGATTTTGTCTCTGGCGAGGAGGGTACAGGCATAGTACATATTGCCCCTGGGCATGGAGAGGAAGATTTCCAGATAGGCAAGAAGTATAACCTTGAGGTACTCGTTCCTGTAAATGATGAAGGCAGATTTAAAGACGATGATTATGTGCCCCAACTCCTGAAAGGGAAAGATGTTTATGCTTCTAACCCCCTCATCATAGCCATACTTAAGGAGAGGGGTTTGCTTCTTTATGAGGAGAAGATTGTCCACAGTTATCCTTTTTGCTGGAGATGCAAAAACCCTATAATATTTCGCGCTACCTACCAATATTTTTTCGATGTCGACCATAAAGATTTAAGAGATAAGGTATTAAAAGCCATATCGCAGGTGAGGTGGGTTCCCTCATCGGGTAAAGAGCGTATATCTTCTATGGTTGAATTGCGTCCTCATTGGTGCCTTTCAAGGCAGAGGCTGTGGGGAGTGCCTCTTCCTGTATTTAGGTGCGAAAACTGCAAAAGAATTATTATAGAGAAGGAGATTATCTTGCATTTAGCAGATTTGGTGGAGAAAGAGGGGAGCGATATCTATTTTTCAAGAACTGAAGAGGAATTGTTGCCTGCAGGTTATTCTTGCAAGCATTGTTCAGGAAAGTCTTTCAGGAAGCAGGGCGATATTTTGGATGTATGGTTTGAGTCAGGGGCGAGTTTTTACGCAGTGTTGATGAGCGATAATAACTTGGGTTTCCCCGCAGATTTGTATCTTGAAGGCTCGGACCAGCATCGAGGCTGGTTTCAGGTTTCTTTAATTCCTGCGATAGGCATAGGCAAAGGACCTCCTTACAGAGAGGTTTTAACTCACGGATTTGTGGTTGACGAGAAGGGGAGGAAGATGTCCAAATCCTTAGGGAATGTAGTTTCACCTCAGGAGGTGGTAAAAGGTTACGGGGCAGAGATTCTCAGACTCTGGGCATGTTTTTCTGACTACCATCAGGATGTCAAGATGTCTCCTCACATTGTTTCTCAGGTGGTAGAGTCTTACAGGAAGATAAGGAATACCTTGAGATTTATTTTAGGCAATCTCTATGATTTTTCTCCCCAGGACGTTTTAGACTACCGGCAACTTTTGGAGATAGACAAATGGGCTTTATCCCGCCTTTGCCAAATTCTTGAGAGGATAGAGGGTTTTTATGAGGATTATGCCTTTTTTAAAGTTTATCAAGATATTTACAAATTCTGCGTAGTGGACTTAAGCAATATTTATTTCGATATCCTTAAGGACAGACTTTACACTTTAAGAAAGGAAGGCAGGCCCAGGCGTTCTGCCCAGAGCGTGCTTTACTACCTTATAAAATTCTTTACCAGAGTGCTCTCTCCCATTTTAAGTTTCACCGCTGAAGAGGCTTTCAGGGCGGCTAAAAACTTGGGTTTGGAAAAAGAAGACTCTGTTTTTTTAAGTTCCTGGATAGAACTCGATTCAGTCTTTAAAAATGAGGAAATTTTAAATAAATACAATAAACTTCTTTTTGAATTTAGGGACCAAGTTACCAAGGCCCTTGAGGAGAAGCGCCAGCAAGGGTTGATAGGCTCGTCTCTGGAGGCTTCCCTTGTTATTAAAGCCCCCTTAGGGTTTTATAATTTTTTAAGAGATATAAATACGAATTTAGAGTGGATTTTTATCGTCTCTTCTGTTAAACTTGAAAAGGCTGAGACTTTGGATATAATTGTAGAACGCGCTCAAGGCAAGAAATGTTTAAGGTGCTGGAATTATTCAACTACTGTAGGCAACAATAAAGATTTTCCTGATATTTGCCAACGGTGTGTCTTAGTCCTTGAGGACAAGGATTTTTAGTAATAAGCATTCTTTCAAAGGAGGAGATATGGGCAGATCCGCAAAAAAAATGACAAAAACTCAGATGAAGGAATTTAAGAAACTTTTGCTCAAAATGCGCGAGGACATCATAGATGAGATTGACCATATAAATAAAGAATCGCGCCTAAATTCTAAAGAGGCTTCGGGAAATCTCTCTTCCTATACCCTGCATATGGCAGATATAGCCTCAGATAATTTTGAGAAGGAGTTAAATCTTGAACTTGCTTCCAATGAGCGCGAAGTCCTGATGGCTATTGATGAGGCTCTGCACAGGATAGAGGAAGGTACTTACGGCATATGTATGGATTGCAAAAAGCCCATAGCCAAATCCCGCCTTAAAGTTCTGCCTTACGCGCTCCTTTGCAAAAAATGTCAAGAGAAGCGTGAGAAGGCTTCTTAAGGATGCCCTCTTTATATCCTTATTGGTCTTTTTAGACCGCCTTGCAAAATTTTGGGCCCTGAATTCCTTAAAGGAGGGGTTAAATCTGGGTTTTTTCAGATTCTATCTGGTAAGGAATACAGGCACGCTTTTTGGTTTGGGCAGGGGGTTTAATCTGGTATGGATTGCCACATCTTTAATTATAGGGGCAATAGTATTAATTAGCTTCGCCTCTGAAAGGAAGTCTTTGGGGGTGTGGGGTTATTGTGGTTTTGTGGGCATAATCAGCGGGGCCTTCTCCAACCTTTGCGATAGGTTTCTGTATGGGGGGGTGATAGACTTTATAGACATAAGGATTCTTCCAGTATTTAACCTTGCCGACATTTTTATTACTGCAGGGGTAATTCTCTTAGGGGTATGGTATCTTTTCTTAAATCCCAGAAAATAGTCTTAACTCTTGGTAAGAATTATAGGGGCAAGAGGCTGGACAAGGCGCTCTTTGAGGCCTTGCAGGGAAGATTTTCTCGTTCTTTCATTAAAGATCTTTTCTCTAAGAGTTTAGTCAGTGTAGGAAATATCAAGGTAAAACCTTCCTATAAGGTTAAAGGCGCAGAAAAGGTGCTCCTTTGCATTCCTCAGGCTGATTCAAATATCTCTGCCTGGAGGTATCCTTTGAGAATACTCTACCAAGACCATTGCTTGGCAGTTGTAGATAAGCCTTCGGGGTTGGTAGTGCACCCCACTTCTACCAATAAGACCAAGACTTTAGTCAATGCTCTTCTTTATAGGTACCCTAAACTTTCAAGGATGGATACTCCACGTCCAGGAATTGTGCACCGTTTAGACAGGGATACTTCAGGCGTAATGGTTGTGGCTTTTGAAGATTATATTCACAGTGAGTTGGCGCGTCAGTTTTCCCTCCATACGATAAGGAGGCAGTATTTGGCTTTAGTGGAGGGTGTAGTTAGACACGCCCAAGGGTTTATTGAGGTTCCTCTAGGTCGTTCTCGCAAGGACCCTACAAAATTCAAAGTTTCATTTGTAAAGGCCAAGTCTGCCTTTACCCGTTACAGGGTATTGAAAAGATTTAAGCACGCCACTCTATTATTATTGGAGCCTTACACAGGAAGAACCCACCAGTTAAGAGTCCACCTTAAATTTTTAGGTCATCCTATAATTGGAGACCCTAAGTATCATCGTTCCCAAAAGGGAGTTAGATTGTGTTTGCACGCTTACCTTTTGGGATTTGTCCACCCCCAAAGCAGTGATTATATGGAATTTAGGTCTCCTTTGCCTGAAGATTTCCGCAAGATCCTTGTAAATAAATCTTATTTATAATTAGTTTTTATGCAGTTTATGATTATTTTGCCTTTGTTAGTCTTTAGTTTCGTGATAGAATTTCATCTGTGAGTACTAAATATTTTATTTTTCCACGCATACCTTCCTGGGAGGGTACTTTAAGTCTTGGGGGCGATAAGTCCATTACCCACAGGGCAATAATTTTGTCTTCTTTATGCAGGGGGAAAGTGAGAATAAAGAATCCTTTAATATGCGACGATACACTGGCAACGTTAGGGGCTTTTGAGAAGATGGGCATAAAATATGAGTTTGAAAAAGGGGGACTGGTTATCGAAGGCAGAGGGAAGAGAGGGCTTAAGGCACCTTCTTCAGGCATAAATTGTAGAGATTCCGGCACTACCATAAGGTTGCTGGCAGGCCTACTCTCTGCACAAAAATTTCCTACTCTTTTGAGGTCAAGAAGGTCTTTGAGTTCCAGGCCTATGTTGAGGATTACTCGCCCTTTAAGATTAATGGGTGCAGATATACACGGCAGGAGGGTGAATACAGAAGAGCACCCCCCTCTTAAAATAGAGCCTGTAAGGAGATTAACAGGGATAGATTACCGTCTTCCTGTGCCTTCAGCCCAGGTAAAATCGTGTATCCTGCTTGCTTCCCTTTATGCTCAAGGGATCACACGCATTAGGGAAAGTTATAAATCACGGGACCATACTGAAAGATTCCTTAAATTTATGGGGGCAAAGATAAAGATAAAAAATAACAGTATCTTCATAGAAAATTCCTCCCTTAGAAACCCCGGAGAGGTTTTTGTTCCTTCAGATATTTCTACTGCGTCTTACTTTTTGGCTGTAAGTCTTCTCGTCAAAAATTCCCGTCTTTTAATAAAGGATGTATGCCTCAACCCTACCCGCGCAGGTTTTCTGGATGTCCTTAGAAGGATGGGGGCAGATATCAAGATTTACATAAAGGAGAGCATTCCAGAAGTCTACGGAGATGTTGAAGTGGCAAACTCTTGTCTTAAATCAATTCAGATTAATAAAGAAGAAATCCCCCGCCTTATAGATGAACTGCCTTTATTTATGGTTTTGGCTACCCAATCCCAAGGTGAGAGTGTTATAAACAATTGTGGCGAACTCAAAGTTAAGGAGACTGACCGCATAAACTCTATGGTTTACAATCTAAAGAGGATGGGCGCAAAAATAAAAGTTATTCAGAAAAAAGGGGATTACTTTGTTTATATAAAAGGCCCCGTTGTTTTAAAGGGAACTTTTCTTAAGAGTTTTTCTGACCATCGCACATTCTTAAGTCTATTTGTAGCCTCGCAGGTATGTAAAGGGGCTTGCAGGATTGACCATCCTGAATGCGTTTCTAAATCTTTTCCTTATTTTTTTAGATTTATAAAAAGGTTGGTTAGAAGCTGATATCTAAATAGGTCAATTATTTCAAGGATTATTTTGCCAGAGTCAAAAAAGATTGCCAAGGGGTCTTTTATTTGTTGACAGATTAGAGTCTCTCTGGTAAATTTTTAGGAAAAATGATGCCTTTAAATCTTACCTCTCAGTTAAAAGAAAGATTCACTAGAGTAAGCGATAAGATTCTAGGTCTCTTCTCTAACGATATAGGCGTAGATTTAGGCACAGCCACCACGCTTATCTACGTTAAGAACCAAGGTATAGCCTTATGCGAGCCTTCAGTGGTAGCCATACAGAAGGGAACCAATAACGTTCTGGCAGTGGGGGCCGAAGCCAAACGTATGCTGGGAAAAACACCAGGTAGCATTGTGGCTATAAGGCCTATGAAAGACGGAGTTATAGCGGATTTTGATATTTCAGAAAAGATGCTCCGCTATTTTATAAAGAAGGTTAATCCTGGAAGGTTTTCGGGGAGGCCCAGAATGGTAATCGCTATCCCCTCGGGGATAACCGAGGTGGAGAAGCGCGCAGTCAAAGAGTCTGCTTTTAAAGCAGGTGCCAGAGACGTCTTCTGGATTGAAGAGCCTTTAGCAGGAGCCATAGGTGTGGGTCTTCCCATTGAGGAGCCAACAGGGTGTATGATTATTGATATCGGTGGAGGCACCACTGAGATTGCAGTCATTTCTCTAGGGGGTATAGTATTTGCTAAATCTATAAGGATAGGCGGAGACGAGATGGACGAAGCCATAATTGAATATATGAAGAAAAACTATAACCTTATGATAGGCGAACGTACTGCTGAGGAGATAAAGATAAAAATAGGTTCAGCCTACCCTCAGGAGGAAGAGATGGAGATGGAGGTTAAGGGGAGAGATTTAATTGTGGGTCTGCCCAAACATGTAAAGATAACCTCTCAAGAGGTGAGGGAGGCTTTGGAGTCTCCCATAAGGGAAATTATAGAAGCTACCAAAATTACTTTAGAAAGGACTCCTCCAGAGTTGGCTGCAGATTTGATTGAGAGGGGAATAGTCTTGGCAGGAGGGGGTTCTCTTTTAAGAGGGCTGGATAAACTCTTAGCACAAGAGACGGGTCTGCCTGTATTTGTAGCCGATGACCCCATAACTGCTGTAGCCTTAGGCACAGGCAAAGTCCTGGAGGAGTTTGGGTACCTGAAGAGACTGATAGTTGCCTCACGCGGAGAAGGATAAAATACATCCTTCCTATTTAAGATATCCATTCATAAAATTTTTCATTTTATAGATGTCCGTTGAGAGAAGACTCTGGATTATATGTTTTTTTGTATTCCTGGCAATAATCGCTGGCCTCTGGTCTTTACAGGTAAAAGATTTTAATTATTACCGGGTTATATCTTCAGGGAATTATCTTAAGGTAGTTTCCCTGCCTGCGAAGCGGGGAAGAATTCTTGATCGTCACAACCGCCCCATCGCTGAAGATGTCCAGATTTATTCCTGTGTAGTTTATCCCCAGGAGGTAAAAAATCTTCAGTATTTCTTTAAAGAGGTTTCCTTGCTTTTAGAGGTTGACGCCTTTTCTTTGAAAAGGCTCTACAAAAGGAATTTTGTCTCCCGTTTTCTGCCCGTAGTCCTTAAAGACGAACTCTCAAGGAAAGAGTTGCAGGAGATAAAAAGAAATCTTTATAGGATTAAGGGTTTGGGTATTATACGCAGGTTCAGGCGTTACTATCACTATCCTTATGAATTCTCTAATTTGGTAGGATATGTAGGTTATACTACCAAGGAGGAATATTTCTTGTTTAAGAAATACGGCCTTAGCCCTCCTCGCAGAATTGGGCATTTGGGATTAGAAAAATACTACGATGAATATTTGAGGGGCAAGGACGGAGGCCGCATAATTATAGTGGACGCTTCTTCGCACAAAATCAGGACGCTGCAGGTAAAGTATCCTCTGAAGGGGAATGACATCGAACTTACCTTAAATGTAGATATTCAGAGGTTGGCTTTCCAAGCCCTCAAAGGAAAAAAGGGTTGTATAATCTTTGGCAGGCCCCAGGGAGAGATTTTAGCTTTAGTTTCTTTTCCTGGATTCGACTCCCAGAAATTTACACAAAGAAATTCTTCTTATATAAATAAGGTTCTGAGAAGTCTGGACGCCCCTCTTTATAACAGGGCACTGCAGGGGAGGTATCCTCCTGGTTCAATATTTAAGTTGGTGGTGGCTACCGCAGGTTTAGAAGAGTCAGTAATTACAGATAAAACACAGTTTTTCTGCCCGGGTGAGTTTCTTGTGGGGCAACAGACCTTTAAATGTTGGATGAGGCATGGTCTTCAGGATGTGAGGGAGGCTTTAAAGAATTCCTGTAATGTTTTTTTCTACAACGTGGGTTTACTCCTGGGGCCTCAAAGAATTTTAAAATATGCGCATATGTTAGGATTAGGCAGGAGAGTATTTTCGTATTTCCCTTCTTCTGCAGGGTTCTTGCCCAGCCCGGAATGGAAGCAGTTTTCCTTAAGGAGGAGTTGGACTAAGGGAGATACCTGCAATCTCAGCATAGGCCAGGGCTGGGTTTTAACTACACCCCTGCAGGTCTACAGAATGGTTTCCTCATTGGCTCAGGGTAGATTTAGCAAGCCTTATATAATAAGGAGAATTGGGACATTAGACATAGAGCCTTCCCAGCAGGAGACGCTTGAGGCCTCGAGAGTTAATCTGGATACGGTAAGGGATGGTATGAGAAGAGCGGTGAGAGACAAAGGAGGGACTGCCCATATCCTCGAAGATTTAAAGTTGAAGATATGCGCTAAGACAGGGACTGCTCAAACTAACAGAGCGCCTCATTCCTGGGTTGCAGGTTTTTTTCCTTACAAGAAGCCCAGGTACGTATTTGTGGTGTTTCTTGAACACGGAGGCTCAAGTTTCTTTGCTTGCAAAACAGCCCATAGTTTTTTAAAGTCTCTTAGAGAAGAGGGGTTGCTGGATGAAGAATAAAGATACTCTTATCTCTTCATTAGTTATTATAAGTTTCTTGAGCATCCTTAACCTGATGAGTGCTGTCTCCTATGCAGGGAATATTTTATATAAAGGCATTCTTTTTAAGCATACCATCTGGCTCGGGTTAGGTTGGGTAATATTTTTAATATTGTTGAAATTTAGGCTCCCCCTTTATGAATTGGCAGGTGCCCTTTACTTGGGGGGATTGATGCTTCTTTTTGGGGTTTTAATCCTGGGGAAGGAAGTGGGAGGTTCCCAGAGGTGGCTGGGCCTAGGGGGTTTTTCTTTTCAGCCTTCAGAGATAATGAAGTTCGCTATTCTGGCAATCCTTGCTTTCTGGTGGCATAGATATTTTCAGGGGATATCCTTCTTTATGTCTTGGCCGAGGGTTTTCTGGTACGAATTTCTTGCTCCTCTTATTCTTACAGCAGTTCCAGCATTTCTAGTGTTTCTTGAACCGGATTTAGGCACAGCTATATTTTATATTTTGATATTTATATGTATGTATTTTTTTCTTCCTCTTAAGAAAAAATACATACTTTATTTTATAATGCTGGGTATTCTTGCCTCTCCTCTGCTTTTCCCCCATTTAAAGGATTATCAAAAGAAACGCCTCCTTATATTCCTCAACCCTCAAGAAGACCCTTTTGGGGCAGGTTACACCATCATTCAGGCCAAGATTGCTATTGGTTCAGGGGGAGTTGCAGGAAAGGGTTTTATGAGCGGTACCCAGAGCCAATTTAATTTTTTGCCTGAAAGGCATACTGACTTTATTTTTAGTGTTTACGCTGAAGAATGGGGTTTTGTGGGGTGTGTGTTCTTATTGTTGCTTTATTTCTTTATTTTAAAATTTATTCTTTATAAACGTTCCCAAGCCATTACCAATTTTGACAAGATCTATGCTCAGGCAGTATTTTTCTATTTTCTCTTGCATATATTCATAAATATAGGGATGAATCTAGGCCTGCTTCCTGTGGTGGGCCTGCCTTTGCCTTTCCTCACCTATGGAGGCACCCATACCATCTTAGATTTTTTTCTTCTGGGTTCTCTCTTTTCCCTTAAAGGACGCTGATGCTTGTCAAGGTATCCAAACCTGCCCGTTATATAAATCACGAGTGGAATGATAAAGGCAGAACCCTAAATTCCAACGCTCTTAAGGTCTGTTTGTGTTTTCCTGAGAGTTATGAATTGGGAATGAGCAATTTAGGTTTTAGGATAGTTTATGGTTTGCTACAGACAGCAGAAGGTGTTTTTGTAGACAGGTGTTTCCTGCCTTATCAGGATTATTAGGATATTTTCTTAAAAACAGGTCCTTTGCGCTCTCTTAAGGGTAGAATTCCTTTAAAGGATTTTGATGTTCTAGGGTTTACCTTAAATTATGAATTAAACGTATTTAACTTATTGCACATCCTTAAACTTTCAGGAATTCCTCTTCTGAGTGCTGAAAGACGTGGGTTTCCTCTGGTGATGGTAGGGGGTATTGCCAACCCTGAATTTGTAGCAGATTTTGCAGACGTCGTTTTTATAGGAGAGGCTGAAAAAAGCCTAAGGCACATAACAGAAGTCCTAAAGAAAGATTTAAGGAAGAGTTCCAAGGAGGAACTTCTGCTTAGGCTATCTCAAATAGAGGGCGTATATATCCCCAGTTTCTACCAGCCTCTTTACCAGGGAGGGAGATTTAAAGGGCTGGAGAGGTCCGCAAGGTATGTACCTTCCTCTATTAAAAAGGCTGCGGTTCAGGATTTAGATAATTGTTTTTTCCCTGAGGATTGGTTAGTTCCCTATATAGAGATAGTCCACGACAGAATCTCTTTAGAGATTATGAGAGGTTGTCCTCACCGATGCAAATTTTGTCAGGCTAGAAGTCAATATTTTCCCTGGCGGTTAAGAAGCAAAGAGAAAATCATTGATTTAGCCTCAAGATTATTTCGTGCTACAGGGTATGAAGAGATTGCCCTATTGTCTTTGTCTTCAGGAGACCACCCCTGCATAGAACAGATAATAGATTCCCTTACAGATATGTTTAAAGACAAAGGTGTCAGTATAAGCCTGCCTTCGCTGAGGGTTTCTCAAATCTTGGGCAGTCTTGGAAAAAAAATTTCTCGCATAAAAAGGACATCCCTTACCCTGGCTCCAGAAACCTGTTCCTTACGCCTTGCCAAGTTAATAGACAAGGTGATACCTTTGGGTCAGATTAGAGAAGTTTTGAGATTTGCCCTGGATTACAGATACCGCACCCTTAAGCTTTATTTTATTTTAGGCCTGCCTCAAGAAGAAGACGATGACCTTATCCAAACGCTTGATTTTATTGTTTCTTTGGGGCGCCTTATTAAAGGAAAGAACTTTAAACTACACCTTAGTTTTTCTAATTTTATACCCAAGCCCTTCACCCCTTTAGAGAACGTCTCTTTAGATTCCATAGATTCTTTATTGCGCAAACACCATTTCTTTAAAAATAACCTCAAAGTTTTCAAGAATATCGTTTGGGATTTTCACAATCCCTATAAAAGTTTTTGGGAAGCGTTTCTTTCCCGTTCAGACCGCAGGGTTGCTCCCTTTTTAGTAGAAGTTTACGCAAATAAAGGACCGCTGCGTAATTTTTCTTTCACCTTGCAGGAACATAAAGACTTGTTGAGTGTCTGCAAGAAACATTCCCTTCCTCCAGAAGAATATATTCAGAGCAAATCTCAGGGTGACAGCCTGCCATGGAGCCATGTAATATTCGCCCCCCATTGATGCGCAATAAATTTATGCAAGAGTTTAATTGACATAAACTTAAATATCATTTATATTTTTAATTGATGGTTTTTATAAAAAAGGTTATAGAGAAACCGCTGGGAGAGATTCTTGTAGAGGCTGGGGTACTGAAAAAAGAGCAGGTAAGAGAAGCCCTCCAGGTCCAAAAACAGAGCAAGGACCCTATTGGCAAAATTTTAGTCTCCTTAGGTTTTATTAAGGAGGAAGATATTGTATACGCTATTTCTCTGCAGTACGGCTTCCCTTACTTGCCTTTAGATAATTATGAGATTGAAGAGAGGGTGGTTAAAGAATTTCCTTACCACCTTCCTTACAAATACAAAGTAATTCCTATAGATATAGTGGGAAAAATTCTTATCTGTGCTACCCCTGACCCTTTGGACAGGGAGAGTTTAGGGAGGGTTGAAGAAGAAACAGGTTTGGACTTGCAAATATTTATCTGCACAGAATCAGAGTATAGAAGGGCCCTGGAGAAGTATTTTCCTCAAGGCAAAGAATCCCTGGAAGCAAAAAGATGATTCCCCTTCAGGAGAAGTTGAAGAATTTTTTGGTAGAAAACAAGTTGGTCTCTGTGCAAGACTTAGAAAATGCTTTGAGATTCCAGAAGGAGAATGGGGGCTCCCTTTCGCACATCTTGGTGAAGATGGGGTTAATTCACGAAAAAGACCTTATGTTGGCTTTAAGTTATGGTTTGGGCATACCTCTTTTAAAGATTTCCCGTTTTAAGATAGATGACAGCCTTTCTAAGATAATACCCGTTGACTTTATTAAAAAATACGAGATTCTTCCTCTGGCGAAGATTGGCAGAACCCTTACTGTGGCAACCTCTGACCCTTTGAATATATTTGCTTTAGATGACCTCAGGCAAATTACAGGCCTTGAGATAAATCCTATCATCTCAAGTTCTGATGAAATAAAGGAGAAAATATCTACCCTTTATGAGCAGAAAACAGGTCAGATTATAGAGAATCTTATAGATAATATTTCCAAGCCAGATTTGGAAATTGTTTCTGGAGGAAAAAATGAGGTTATAGAAAGGACTGTAGAGGAAGCGCCGATTGTTAAATTCACAGACAGCCTTCTAAAGAGGGCAGTGGATTCCCGCGCATCAGACATACTCATTGAGCCCTTAGAAAAAAGATTAAGGATAAGATTCAGGATAGATGGGGTATTGCAGGAGGTGGAATCTCCTCCCAAGGCTACCCATCCTTATATGGTAACCCGTATCAAGGTTCTTTCTAATTTAGATATTGCTGAGCACCGCCTCCCCCAAGATGGAAGGTTCAAAGCAAGAATTTCGGGCAGGATTGTAGATTTTAGAGTTTCCTGCATACCTTCAAGTTTCGGAGAGAAGGTAGCCCTAAGAATTCTGGACAGGTCACAGGCCCTTCTAGATTTAGACCGCTTAGGATTTGAGGACGATTCTTTAGAGGTGATAAAAAAATGTGCTTCCCGGCCCCACGGCATGATACTTGTCTGTGGCCCTTCAGGGAGCGGCAAGACCACATCCCTTTATTCCATACTTAAATTTGTAGACGACCCCGAGAAAAATCTCATAACTGTTGAGGACCCGGTAGAATACCAGATAGATACGGTGACTCAAGTGAATGTAAATACAGAGGTAGGGTTAACCTTCGCCAGTGCCCTGCGTTCTATATTGAGGCAGGACCCAGACATCATTATGGTAGGAGAAATAAGAGATTACGATACTCTGGACATTTCTATAAAGGCTGCTTTAACAGGCCATCTTTTGCTTTCTACAATCCACACTACCACCGCTCCAGGAGCGATAATAAGATTGGTGAACATGGGGGCGGAGTCTTATCTTCTGACTTCTACTCTGGTGGGGGTTTTAGCCCAGCGTCTGGTGAGGAGATTGTGCGAACATTGCAAGGAAGAATATGTGCTCTCCCCAGATATTGTTTCCCGCTTAGGTTTTAAGGAATCTAGAAATCATAACTTGAAGGTTTTCAGGCCAAAGGGGTGCAGGTATTGTTTGAATACAGGCTACAGGGGGAGGATTGGAATATGCGAGGTTCTTTTTTTGTCTCCCCAGATAAAAAAACTGGTCCTAAAAGGAGCCCAGGAATATGAGATAAAAAAACAAGGCCGGCTTGAAGGGATGCGTACCCTCAGGGAGGACGGATTGCTCAAAGTGGTTAAGGGCATAACGTCTTTAGATGAGGTAGTAAAAAGTACTGCCCCTGATGAACCATTATGAATAAATTAAAGGAAAAGATTAAGAAAATTCTTCAGGATAAAGGAGTGGAATCCAGGAAGATAGAACTTATAGACAAGATTTATTCCTATCGAGACCTTAAGCAGGCCTTGGTGAAGGAAGGTTTGTTTTCTGAAGAGGATTTTCTGAAGATAGTAGCGGAAGTTTTTGGGTTTAGTTATGTAGATTTAAGGGATTTGGAAGTTTCTCCGGAATTAAAGGATATCTTTCCTTCCGAACTTGCTTTTAAGCATAATATCTGCCCTCTTAAATTAGATAAAGATTTGATAATGGTAGCAACTTCAAATCCTTTTGATATCCAGACTATAGACGACCTTTATATATCTACCGGAAGAAGGGTAGAGTTTGTCCTTGCTCCCTCGTCTGATATTCAGAGTTTCTTAAGCAAGTTATACTCTGCCCAAGATACTCCCTTTTCAGAGATTATCAAGGGCTTGGGTTCTCAAGACTCTGGGGTAGAGGTGGTAGAGGCTGAAGAACTCGATGTATTTGAAGCTATAAAGGAAAGTGAGAGGGCGCCTATTGTTAAACTGGTGGATTTGATACTTTACGAGGGGTTACGCAGGAGGGTTTCTGATATCCATATTGAGCCTAAAGAAGATTCTTTAATTGTGCGCTACAGGATAGATGGGGCTTTGCATCAAGCTTACAACCTTCCCAAAAGCAATCAAAATGCAGTCATTGCCCGCCTTAAAATTATGTCTGGTTTAGATATTACAGAGAGCCGCATACCTCAGGATGGAAGGTTTAAGGTAAAAATGGAGAATAGAGAGGTTGACTTCAGGGTTTCAAGCCTCCCTTCTATATTTGGAGAAAAATTCGTATTGCGCGCTTTAGACAAAGGCAATCTTTCCATAGGTTTAGACAAGTTAGGTTTTTCCCCTGAGCCTTTGAGCATCTTTCAAGAGGCTATCAAGAAGCCTTATGGGATAATTTTAGTTACCGGCCCCACCGGCAGCGGGAAATCCACCACTCTTTATTCTATAATTCAGCAGTTGAATACCCCGGACCGCAATATTATTACCATTGAGGATCCTGTGGAGTACCAGATAGAAGGTATAACTCAGATTCAGGTAAAGCCTGAAATCGGTCTTACCTTTGCCCAGGGTTTAAGGGCAGTATTGAGGCAGAGCCCAGATATTATTCTTGTGGGGGAGATAAGGGATTCAGAAACTGCAGATATCGCTATCAAAGCTTCGCTTACAGGCACTTTAATTCTTTCTACACTCCACACCAACGATTCCTGTGGGGCCATAACCAGATTGGAAGATATGGGTATAGAGCCATTTTTGGTGGCGTCTTCATTAATCCTGGTTACGGCCCAGCGGTTAGCAAGGAAGATATGCCCCAAGTGCAAACAGCCTTACAAGGTCTCAGATTTAGTTTTAAAAAGGTTAGACATAAGAGACCTTCCTAAGAATCAGGTTTTCTATTGTGGCAAGGGGTGTGAGTATTGCAATATGACTGGTTATCATGGCAGGGTCCCGCTTTTAGAATGCCTGGAGATAGACGACCACATTCGGGAGATGATTATAAAGGGTGCTTCTTCCGACGATGTAAGGAATTACGCTGTCGAAAGGAAAGGTATGAAACTTTTGAGAGACGACGCTCTAAAAAAATGTTTTGAGGGAATTACTACTTTAGAGGAAGTAGTAAGGATAACTACTGAGGAATAGTATGGCTAAGATAGGTTTTTACAACCTTAAACCTTTAGACGAAGATATCTTGAAGAGCATTCTCGAGAGTTTTGATATCTCCACTTCTCCCCTGGAGAGAACCGGCCATTACGAGGTTATAATCTGCGGTCTAAATCAGGGTTTGAAGAAGGCGGACTTAGAACTCCTGAAATTTAGGTTTCCCGGCGTGGTTTTAGTAGCCTGCCTAGATATAATAAATTCTGAGATTATAAATAAGGTTCTGGAGTTGGGTTTTTTAGAGTATTTAGTCAAGCCTCTTAAGGAACAGGAGGTATATTTTAAGATAAAGAAGGCTTTAGCCCTTTCAGAACTCAACAAGAAGTTATTTCGTTTAGAGTCGTTTCTTCAGGAAAAATTAGAAAGTCTTAAGAAGCAGAAAAATATATTGAGCAAGAGGCTTGAAGTAAGTACAAAACACCTTAAGGAATTGTATTCTGATTTACACAATACATATCTTCAGACTATAAGGGCTTTAGCCCAGGCTCTTGATTCACGCGACCACTACACTCATTCTCATTCTTTGAATGTTGCCCGCATAGCCAGGGAGATTGCTCTG